>NZ_JBZAYE010000119.1:0-16023 GCF_058244205.1 Variovorax sp. 20P10.2.4 | reverse complement strand
CGTGCGCGCGCTGGCCTTCGAAGGCGGCACCCGCATCGTCGGGATCGGATTGCGCGAAGGCCGCTTCGGCATCGCGCCGGGCGCGCTCCTGCTGCGGCGTGCGCGGTTCCGACTCGGGTTCGCGGCCGCCGTTGAGTTCGCGCACCAGCGCGCGGCGCGACAGCGCCAGCCGCTCCTTGGGGCTTAGGACGGCGCGGGGATCAGTGCCGGCCATGGCGGCCTCCGGCTTCGTGAAGGGCCTGCAGGTCGGCGTCGACCTGCGCACGCAGATCGTCGAACCCATGGGCGATGAAGGGACGGGATGCAATCCAGGCGCAGATCGCGGCGATCGCCAGCGCCACGCCGGGAACCGCGATCAGCACCCAATGAAAACTGCCGTGCAGCACGCCCAGCAGCACCGCCACGCCGATGAGTCCCAGCGCCAGCACGAAGGTGGCTGCGGCCAGGATGCCCGCGACGATGCGGGCGATCAGCCCGCGGGCCGCAGTGCCCGACTCTTGCCGGACCAGGGCCGCGTAATTGGCGATGTGTTCGGCGATGAGCTCCGGGTGCCCGAGCACCGTGGAAAAGATCGGATGAAGCATGGTGCTGCGGAGCGGGGCCGATGCTTCAGGCGATCAATAGTCGTCCCGACGGCGGCTGGCCAGCACGATCAGTGCGGTGATGGCGGCACCGGCCGCGGCGGCGATCAGCACCGAGCGCACGGGCTGGTCGGAGATGTAGCGGCCGGTCGAGTCGGCGGCCTGCTCGAGGCGGCGCTGGGCACGGGCGCTGGTGGTCGATGCCGCATCGAGGCCGCGCTGCACGGCCTGCTGCACGCGCGCTGCGAGCTGTTCGACCGCCGGTTCCGCGTCGCGACGCAGCTCGCGGACCTTTTCGCCCGCCGCATTCACCGCATTCTGTGCATAGGCACGCGTGGTATCGACAGCGTCGTTGGCGGTCTGGCGTGCGTCATCGGCGAGTTGCTGGGGGGTCTTGGTCGTGTTCATGAAAAGTCCTTTCCGGGAATGATTTGCGAGAGCCTGTGAATCGTACCGACGCTACTTGCTTCGTAGCAAGCCGGCCAGGAAGCTCGCGATGGCGAGTACGGCGAAGATCACGAAGAGGATCTTGGCGATGCCGACGGCGCTGGCGGCGATACCGCCGAAGCCGAACAAGGCGGCGATCAGCGCGATGACCAGAAAGACCACTGCGTAGTGCAACATGCGGAACTCCTTGGAGGCTGCCCTCGTTGTTGGAAAAGCCGCGTGTCCGATGGGGAGGAACACGGCATGGACAGACCTTAAGGGTCGGCCCATGGCGGACCTGTCAGTGGCAGGGGGGGCGGGGCGTAGGAGATGGCCGAGTCCGCCCGGCCGCCCGTGGAATCGCGTGAAATCCGGCACGAATGCGCCGGCACGCGAGGCAGGGCTTCGGGCCTATGCCACCGGCAGCATCGCCGCGATGCGCGTGCCGTGCCCGGGCGTCGATTCCACCGTGAGCTTGCCGTGCGCCGCTTCCACGCGGTGACGCATGCCGGCGAGGCCGTGGGTCGACGGGCGCACCTTCAGGGCGTCGAAGCCCTTGCCGTTGTCGACCACCTCGACCACCACGTGCGTGCCGTGGTCCTTCATCGAGATCGTGGCCTCGGTGGCCTCGGCGTACTTGCCGATGTTGGTCAGGCTCTCCTGCACCATCCGGTAGATGGTGAGCTGGCGCGACTCGTCGGTGCTGACCGGCTCCAGCTTCATGTCGACGTGGATGCCCGAACGTTCGCCGAACTCGCGCCCGAGGATCTCGAGCGAGGCCACCAGCCCCAGGTTGGCCAGCGAGGACGGGCGCAGGTCCTCGATGATGCGGCGCTTGAGCGCGATGCCGCTGTTGAGCAGCTCGGTCAGATGCTGCAGCCGCTGGATCGCATCGGGCGAATCGGCCAGCCGCGACTTCAGCCGCGCCACGTCGAGCTTGGCGGCGGTCAGCAGCGAGCCCAGCTCGTCGTGCAGCTCACGCGCCAGGAAGCCGCGCTCGGTCTCGCGCACGTCCTGCAGGTGGGTCGCCAACTCGGCCAGCGAGGTGGTGCGCTCGCGCACCTCGTCCTCCAGGGCATTGCGCTCGCGCTGCAGGGTCTCCTGCTGGCGCTCGCCGATCGAGCGCAGCACGTGCGTCTGGCGCAGGTACAGGAAGAAGGCGAACAGGGCCGCCAGCGCCACGATGCTGGTGCCGAAGCGCGCCAGCCGCAGCGACAGCATCACCTGGGTCTGGCTGTCGTGCAGGGTCTTGTTGCTGAGCTCCACCAGGCCCCGGGCCTTCTCGCGGATGGAATCCATCTCCTCGCGGCCGACGTCGGTGGTGATGACGAACTTCCAGGCGTCCTCCTTGCCGTCCGAGCGCAGGCGCACGCTCATGTCCATCTCGGACACCTTGCGCAGCACGTGTTTCGACAGCTCGGCCAGCTGGGCCGTCTCGGCCGGCCGGCCGGCATACTGCTGGCGCAGGCTCGCCAGGTTGCCGTCGATCTGCTGGATGGCGTTGTCGTAGGGTTGCCGATAGGCGGCTTCCCCTGTCAGCAGATAGCCGCGCTGGCCCGTTTCTGCATCGAGGATGTTCTGCAGCAGCTGGTTGAGCACGCTGCGGACCTTCTGGGCGGCGTCGATCTCGGCCAAGGCGATACTGGACTGCCGGTAGCCCGCCTCGTTGATGCCGACGAGCGCCAGCGCCGCCAGTGCCGCGAGCAGCAGGCTCAGGGCCATTTTGGGGAAGGCTAGCCAACGCATGAAACTATTGAGTCCGCTTTCAAGACAAGATCGTGAATAATTGACAACGATCAGGGAACCGGCATGTTGCGGCCCGCGGACCGGCAACACAACGACGAAAGTAACAGATGATCAAAATTGGAATTGTGGACGACCACGCCATCGTGCGATCGGGCCTCAGGCAGTTCTTCTCCGAGCACGTGGATCTGCGCGTGGCCGGCGAGGCCGCCAGCGGTCGCGAGGCGATCGAACTCGTGCGCACGACCGAACTCGACGTGCTGGTGATGGACCTGTCGATGCCGGGGCAAAGCGGGATCGATGCGCTCGCCATGATCCGTGCCAAGGCGCCCGACGTCGGCATCCTGATCCTGAGCGGGTACCCCGAGGAGCACTACGCGATGAACCTGATCCGGCAGGGCGCGAGCGGCTACCTCAACAAGGAGTGCGATCCGATGGAGATCGTCAACGCGATCCGCACCATCGCGCTGGGCCGCCGCTACATCACCCCCGCCGTCGCCGAACTGCTGGCCCGCCAGCTCGACCGCAAGGACGACGCCGCGCCGCACGAGCAGCTCTCGGAACGCGAGTTCCAGGTGTTCCTGAAGCTGGCCAAGGGCGAGACCGCGGGCGACATCGCCAAGACGCTGTCGCTGTCGGTGAAGACCGTGAGCACCTACCGCACGCGGCTGATGGAGAAGATGAACCTCTCCTCCAACAGCGACCTCACGTACTACGCCCTCAAGAACAAGCTGATCGACTGAGAGAGCCACCGTTCGCGCCGGGGCTCAGCCCGGCCCCGGTGGCTGCGACGCCACCGCGCGCAGGCAGAAATCGACCAGCGCGTCGATCTCGTTGGACTTGTCGAACACCGCGTCCACGCCGAACTGCGCACAACGCCTGCGGATGTCGGGCGTCGCATAGTTGCTGAGCACCACCACCTTCTGTTCGGGGCGCCGCTCGGTGCAGGCCTTCAGCACGCCCAGCCCGCTGCCCTGCTTGAGGAAGAGATCGACCACCGCGAGGTTCCATTCGGCGGCATGCGTGCGCAGCCATTCGATCGCGTGGTCTTCGGTTTCCGCATAGCCGACCACCACGGTGCGCGCCAGTTCTTCCAGGGTGCCGATGAGGTTTTCACGGATCGTGAGGTTGTCCTCGACGATGTAGGTCTTCAATCTGGAATCCATGACGAACCGCGCTTCCTCCGACGTTGCCCGAATGATGTGTGCCGCGCGGCCGGCGCTCTGAGACAGAGGGCTGGTGCTGGCTGGACCGGGCTCTGGACGATGAGGCCTCCCTGCCGCGCATCATGCAGGGTTCAGTGCGAGGCATCTGTAGGCGGGTTCCGACGCACCCGCAGGCGAGGGCCCTGGCGTCGCTCGGCGCGCGGTAGGTGATGCCGTACGCGGGTTGCGGCCCTGCGCCGACCTGGACGGCGCGCGCGATGCGGTCATCATGCAGGCATGGCGATGGATCACACCCGCACCCTCCCGCGCAGATTTCCGCTGTGGCAGAAGCTGATCGTGCTGCTGCTCGCGCTGTTCGCGGCGCTGGTGATTGCCATCCTGTTCTTCCCCTGGGACGTGCTGCGCGAGCCGGTCAACCGCTACGTGAGCGAGAAGACCGGCCGCAAGTTCGAGATCACGCGGAGGCTCGACGTCGATCTCGGCTGGCGCCGCGCCACCGTCAAGTTCGACGGCATCGAGTTCGCCAACCCCTCGTGGGCGCGCGATCCCTACCTCGTGAAGGCTGAGCGCGCCGAATTCGACATCCGCCTCTGGCCGCTCATCTCGCGCCGCATCGACATCCCGCGGCTGGTGCTCGCCTCGCCCACCGTGGGCCTGCAGATGGAAGCCGACGGCCGGCGCACCTGGGCTTTCGGCAAGGACACCTCCGACGCCGGCACCGCGCCCGTGATCGGCACCATCGAGATCGACGGCGGCGCCATCGACTTCCTGGCCAAGCACCTGGGCGTGGACATCCATGCCGACGTCAGCTACGACACCGCGCGCGGCGCGCTGCCGGTGCACTACCGCATCAAGGGCCGCTACAAGGGCCAGCCGCTCACGGCCCAGGGCCGCACCGGCAACGTGATGCAGATCAACGCGGCCGGCGCGCCGCCGTTCCCGCTCGAGATCGACGCCGCCGCGGGCCAGACCAAGCTCAAGGCCAGCGGCACCGTGGGCTCGCTCGCGGACCTCGACGGCATCGATGCCAAGTTCGACATCCGCGGCCAGACGCTGGGCGCGCTGTTCCCGCTGCTGGGCATCGCGCTGCCGCAGACCTCGCCCTACGCGGTGCGCGGCACCCTGAGCAAGCGCGGCACACTGTGGGAGGCCAAGGCGCTGCAGGGCAAGCTGGGCCTGTCCGACATCGGCGGCGACATGCGCTTCGACCAGGCCGCCCAGGTGCCCTACCTCGCGGGCGAACTGCGCTCCAAGGTGATGGACATGGACGACCTCGGTCCGTTGATCGGCCTGCCGCCCACCGCGCGCACCGCCGCCACCGTCGAGGGCGTGGCGCCGCCGCCGACCGTGACCCAGGTCAAGCGCCCGGGTGGCAAGGTGCTGCCGACCGCGCCGCTGGACTTCGAGCGCCTGCGCGCGATGAATGCCGACGTGAAGTACACGGCCGAGCGCATCCGCAACGTGCGCGAGGTCCCGCTCGACAGCGGCAGCGTGCAGGTCAAGCTCAAGGACAGCGTGCTCACGCTCGACCCGCTCGAGCTCGGCGTGGCCGGCGGCAAGCTGGCCGGCGCGATCCGCATCGACGGCTCGAAGAACCCGGCCGACATCCGCTCCGCGCTCGACGTGCGCGCGATGCAGCTGGCGCGGCTGTTCCCCAAGCTCGAGACCACCGGCAACAGCCTGGGCCGGCTCGACGGCCGCATCAACCTCTCGGGCTCGGGCAGCACCGTGGCCAACTGGCTCGGCGGCGCCTCGGGCGACGTGGCGGTGCTGGCCGGCCGCGGCCAGTTCGGCAACCTGCTGCCGGTGTTCGCGACGCTGGTGGGCGGCGACATCCTCAAGTTCCTGCTGCGCGGCGACCGCGACGTGGAACTGCGCTGTGCGGCCGTGGCCTTCGACGTGAACAAGGGGCTGGCGACCGGCCGCACCCTGCTGGTAGACACCACCAATGCGCTGTTCACGGCCACGGGACAGGCCAATTTCGCCACCGAGGGGCTGGATTTCGTGATCCACCAGGAGCCCAAGAGCAAGAGCCTGCTGTCGATCCGCACGCCGCTGGTGGTCAGCGGCAGCTTCGGCGATCCCAAGGGCGGGTTGCAGGTCGGGCCGCTGGCCGGCCGTGGACTGGCGGCCCTGGCGCTGGGTGCGGTCAACCCGCTGCTGGCGCTGGCCGCGACCATCGAGACCGGCCCCGGCGAGGATTCCGACTGCAAGGCGGTGCTGGCCCAGGCCAACAAGCCGACCGCCGGCGCCGCCGCCAACGGCGCGGCGCGGGCCAAGGGCGCGAAGCAGCAGCCCTGACCCCGAGCGGGGCTGGCTAGGGTGCGGCGCGATGCGCCGCGCAGACGCCGCAGTGCGGATCGCGCGCCACGCGCAGCGTGTCGAACGAGGCGCTGCGCCCGTCGAACATCAGCAGCCGGCCCGCCAGCGACGGCCCGATGCCCGCGAGCAACTTGAGCGCCTCGAGCGCCTGCAGGGTGCCGATGGTGCCGACCACCGGTCCGAACACCCCGAGCACCGCGCACAGCGTCTCCTCGAAGGCCGCGTCGGGCGGGAACAGGCAGGCATAGCAGGGCGAGGCCGGATCGCGCACGTCGTACACGCTGAGCTGCCCGTCGAAGCGGATCGCGGCCCCCGCCACCAGCGGCTTGCCGTGCGCCACGCAGGCGCGGTTGACGGCCTGGCGCGTCACGAAGTTGTCGGTGCAGTCGAGCACCACGTCGGCCGCGGCGACCAGCGCCGACAGCTGCTCGGCGTCGGGGCGCAGCACATGGGTCTCGATGGCGATGCCGGGATTGATGTCGCGCATGGCCTGCGCCGCCGACGCCACCTTGGGCTGGCCCACACGCGCCTCGGTGTGGGCGACCTGGCGTTGCAGGTTGGTGAGATCGACCTCGTCGTCGTCGACCAGCACGATGCGCCCCACGCCCGCCGCCGCAAGGTAGAGCACGGCCGGCGACCCCAGCCCGCCGGCGCCGATCACCAGCACCCGGCCGGCGCTCACGCGCGCCTGGCCATCGATGCCGAACTCCTCGAGCAGGATGTGGCGCGAATAGCGCAGCAGGTCGTCGTCTTCGTTCATGGCGGGGAGAAAGCAAAAGGGACCGGTCTGGCCGGTCCCCTGCGGTGGGATGCGAAGTCGGAGCGTCCGGAAGGGGCTCGCGCCCCGGCCGGTCAGTTCTCCTTCTTCTCTTCCTTGTTGTCGACGATCACCTGCGTCTTGCTGACCAGCACCGGCTGGCCCTTGAGGCGGTTGAGCGCCTGCACCAGCGGGAAGTCCTTGTCGGAGCCGAACTCGGGCACCTTGCGGTCCTGCGGCGGCTTCTTGGCTTCTTCCTCGAGGCGCTTGCGGGCCTCGTCGCGGGCCTTCTCGCGCTCGGGGTCCTTCACCTCGGGGCCCTGGCCGCTGGCCAGGTGCTTCTCGAGGTCGGCCTCGCGCATGCGCAGCGCGGCGAAGGGGCTGCCCTCGGCGCTCTCGTCGACCAGCACGTTCGGCACGATGCCCTTGGCCTGGATCGAGGTGCCGCTGGGCGTGTAGTAGCGCGCGGTGGTGATCTTCAGGCCGGTGTCGGGGCCGAGCGGACGCACCGTCTGCACCGAGCCCTTGCCGAAGGTCTGGCTGCCCATGATGGTGGCGCGCTTGTGGTCCTGCAGCGCGCCCGCGACGATCTCGCTGGCCGAGGCCGAGCCTTCGTTCACGAGCACCACCAGCGGCACCGACTTCAGCGAGGCCGGCAGGCTGCGCAGCGGGTCGCTGCCGGAGCGGCGCTGGTAGAACTCGGGCGCCGCCTTGTAGACCGCCTTGCTCTCGGCGAGCTGGCCGTCGGTGGTGACCACCGTGGCGTTCTCGGGCAGGAAGGCCGCCGACACCGCCACGGCCGCGTCGAGCAGGCCGCCCGGGTCGTTGCGCAGGTCGAGCACCAGGCCCTTGAGGTTCGGGTCTTCCTTGTACAGGTCGTCGATCTTCTTCACGAAGTCGTCGACCGTGCGCTCCTGGAACTGCGACAGGCGGATCCAGCCATAGCCCGGCTCGATCATCTTGCCGCGCACCGATTGGGTGCGGATTTCCTCGCGCGTGATCGTGACCGGGAAGGTGCGGCTCTCGTCCTTGCGGAAGATCGTCAGCAGCACCTTGGTGTTGGCCTCGCCGCGCATGCGCTTGACCGCCTCGTTGAGCGACAGGCCGCGCACCGCGGTGTCGTCGATCTTGGTGATCAGGTCATTGGGCTTGAGGCCGGCGCGGAACGCGGGCGAGCCCTCGATCGGGGAGACCACCTTGATCAGGCCGTCTTCCTGCGAGATCTCGATGCCCACGCCGACGAAGCGGCCGGTGGTGCCTTCCCTGAATTCCTTGAAGGACTTCTTGTCGAAGTACTGGGAATGCGGGTCGAGCCCGGCGACCATGCCGGAGATGGCGTCGGAAATCAGCTTCTTCTCGTCGACCGGTTCGACGTAGTCGCTCTTGACCATGCCGAACACGGCAGCGAGCTGCTGCAGTTCCTCGAGCGGCAGTGGCGCGAGCGAGCCGCGCGCGACGGTCTGCAGCGAGGCGGTGGTCAGGACGCCTGCAACGGCGCCGGCGGCGACCCAGCCGGTGATCTTGAGTTTCTGGCCCATGGGTAAGTGTCCTTGTCGGCTGTCGAACCAATATACACAGCTTGGAAACAAATTGCCCGCCGGGGTTCCACGGGTGGAGCGGCGGGCACGGTTTTTCTACAGCGCGGCTTCAGCCTTTGCCTTGCGAGGCGACCGCGGCGGCGGCTTTCTCGGCGGCGGCGGCATCGCCCAGATAGTAGTGCCGCAGCGGCTTGAGATCGTCGTCGAGCTCGTAGACCAGGGGAATGCCGTTCGGGATGTTCAGGCCGACGATGTCGTCGTCCGAGATGCCGTCCAGGTACTTCACCAGCGCGCGGATCGAGTTGCCGTGCGCCGCCACCACGAGGCGGCGGCCGGTGCGGATGGCCGGGGCCATCGATTCGTTCCAGAACGGCAGCACGCGCGCCACCGTGTCCTTCAGGCATTCGGTCAGCGGGATCTGCTCGGGCGAGAGCTTGGCGTAGCGCACGTCGCTGCGTTCGCTGCGCGGGTCGTCGGCTTCCAGCGGCGGCGGCGGCGTGCTGTAGCTGCGGCGCCAGACCAGCACCTGCTCGTCGCCGTACTTCTTGGCCGTTTCGGCCTTGTTCAGGCCCTGCAGGCCGCCGTAGTGGCGTTCGTTGAGGCGCCACGAATGCACCACCGGCAGCCAGGTGCGGTCGAGTTCGTCGAGCGTGTGCCACAGGGTGCGCGTGGCGCGCTTGAGCACGCTGGTGTAGGCCACGTCGAAGTCGTAGCCCTCGGCCTTCAGCAGCCGGCCCGCCTGCTTGGCCTGCTCGACGCCGGTCTCGGTCAGGTCGACGTCGGTCCAGCCGGTGAAGCGGTTTTCGAGGTTCCAGGTCGATTCGCCGTGGCGGATCAGTACCAGTTTGTGCATGTCGGAGGCCTTTGGCAGCGCTTTGTAAACCCGACATTCTAAAATCCCGGGTTTGCCTCTCTCCAAGGAACCCTCGTGAAATTGATCGAATTCGTCACTGCGAACTGGATGCTGGTCCTGATCGTGCTCAGCTCGGGCGCCATGCTGGCCTGGCCGCTGATTCGCGGCGCGGGGGGCGGCACGCTGACGGCCGACGCGGCGGTGCACCTCATCAACCGCGAGCGCGCGGTGCTGGTCGACCTGCGCGATCCCGAGGAATTCGCCGCCGGCCACATGATCGGCGCCAAGAACGTGCCGCTGGCCCAGCTCGAGGAAAAGCTCGCCTCCACGGTCAAGAACAAGAACGTGCCGCTGCTGCTGGTGTGCGAGAACGGCTCGCGCGCGCAGCGAGCGGTGGCCGCGGCCAAGAAGCTGGGTTACGAGCAGGCCCAAGCGGTGTCCGGCGGGCTCAAGGCATGGAAAGCGGCTAATCTGCCGGTTGAAAAGGCCTGAACCCCACCGAGATACGAACCATGCAAGCCGTCAAGATGTACACCACCGCCGTGTGCCCCTACTGCACACGCGCCAAGCAGATCCTCAAGTCCAAGGGCGTCGAGCAGATCGAGGAGATCCGCATCGACAGCGATCCCCAGGCGCGCATCGCCATGATGGAGATCACCCAGCGCCGCACGGTGCCGCAGATCTTCATCGGCGACACCCACGTGGGCGGCTGCGACGACCTGATGGCGCTCGACAGCCGCGGCGGCCTGGTGCCGCTGCTGCAGGGCCAGCCGGCCTGATCGGGCCCCGGCCGACCGCCGGTCCGTAGCCGTCACATCGCCGGGCGATAATCGTCCGTTCACCATCTGCGGCCCGCCGCGGGAAACCATCCCCCGGCGGGCCTTGTTTTGACCCTCGAAAGTTCAGCCATGGCCGACCAGCAAGCCCAAGATCCCGTGTTCCAGATCCAGCGCGTCTACCTCAAGGACCTGTCGCTCGAACAACCCAACTCGCCCGCGATCCTGCTGGAACAGGAACAGCCCACCGTCGACATCCAGCTCGGCGTGGACGCCCAGCCCGTGGCCGACGGCATCTTCGAGGTGTCGGTGTCCGCCACCGTGCAGACCAAGATCGGCGACAAGACCGTGTTCCTGGTCGAAGCCAAGCAGGCCGGCATTTTCGAGATCCGCAACCTGCCCGAAGACCAGATGGGCCCGATCCTCGGCATCGCCTGCCCGCAGATCGTCTACCCCTACCTGCGCGGCAACGTGGCCGACGTGATCCAGCGCGGTGGCTTCCCGCCCGTGCACCTGGCCGAGATCAACTTCCAGGCCATGTACGAGCAGCAGCAGGCACAGGCCGCCGGCCAGCCGTCGCCCATCATCACGCAGTAAGCCCGACGGTACGCAACGCCGCGACGCCGATGAAGATCTGCGTTCATGGCGCCGGCGCCTGGGGCACGGCGGTGGCCGTCAATGCGGCCGCCCGCCACGAGGTCACGCTGTGGGCCCGCGACGCGGCCCAGGCCGAGACCATCTCCCGGGCCCGCGAGAACACCCGCTACCTGCCGGGGCTGGCACTGCCCGCCTCGCTCTCGGTGCGCGCGGGCGGCATCGGCCAGGCGCAGGCCGGCGCCGACCTGGTCATCGTGGCCACGCCCATGGCCGCGCTGCGCCAGCAGCTAGAAACCCTGCGCGACAGCGGCACCCGCGTGCCGGTTGCCTGGCTCTGCAAGGGCGTGGAGCCCGCGCAGGCCGCGAACACCACCGTTTCCTCCTTCGGCCTGCTGGCCCACGAGATCCGCGCGCAGGTCGCGCCCGAGCTGCTGGCCGGCGTGCTCAGCGGCCCGAGCTTCGCGCAGGAAGTGGCCGAGGGCCGCCCGACCGCGCTGGTCGCCGCCAGCCCGCATGCCGCCGTGCGCGATGCGCTGGTCGATGCCTTCCATGGCCCCGCGCTGCGCGTCTATGCCAATGACGACATCGTCGGCGTCGAGGTCGGCGGCGCGGTCAAGAACGTGCTGGCCATCGCCACCGGCCTGTGCGACGGCCTTGCGCTGGGCCTCAACGCACGCGCCGCGCTGATCACGCGCGGCCTGGCCGAGATGACCCGCTTCGGCCTCGCGCTCGGCGCCCGCACCGACACCTTCATGGGCCTGTCGGGCCTGGGCGACCTGGTGCTGACCGCCACCGGCGACCTGTCGCGCAACCGCAAGGTCGGCCTGCTGCTGGCCCAGGGCCGCACCCTGGCGCAGGCGGTCGATTCGCTGGGCCACGTGGCCGAGGGCGTCTACTGCGCCCGCACCGTGGTGCAGCGCGCGCGCGGGCTGGGCGTGGAAATGCCCATCGCCGAGGGCGTGGTCGCGCTGCTCGACGGCCGCGTGAGTCCGGCCGATGCCGTGGCCGCGCTGACCGGGCGCGACCCGGTGCCCGAATCGGTCCGCCCGCCCCCATAACAACATCCGGAAGACAAGCCGCCCCATGCGTTCCCGTTTCGATTTCTCCGCGCCGGCCATCGCCGCGCTGGCCCAGGCCGACGCGGCCCGCGCACTGCAGGAGGACGTCGCCGACGGCGACCTCACCGCCTCCCTGGTCGATGCCGGCCGCCGCGCCCAGGCGCGCGTGCTGGTGCGCGAGCCGGCGGTGCTGTGCGGCGCGCCCTGGGTCGAGGCCACGCTGGCGCAGCTCGATCCGCAGGTGCGCATCGACTGGCGCTGCGCCGAGGGCGGGCGCTGCGAGCCGAACCAGGTCGTGCTCGAGATGGAAGGCCCGGCCCGCGCGCTGCTGACCGCCGAGCGCACCGCGCTCAATTTCCTGCAACTGCTGAGCGCCGTCGCGACCAAGGCCGCGCTCTACAGCGACATCGTCGAGGGCACGCGCGCGCGCATCGTCGACACCCGCAAGACCCTGCCGGGCCTGCGCCTGGCGCAGAAGTACGCGGTGCGCACCGGCGGCGGCCTGAACCACCGCATCGGCCTGTACGACGCCGTGCTGATCAAGGAAAACCACATCGCCGCGGCCGGTGGCGTGGCCGCCGCGCTGCGCGCCGTGGCCCCGGCGGCAGCGCGTGCCGACTTCGTCGAGATCGAGGTCGAGACCCTGGCGCAGCTGCAGGAGGCGCTCGCCGCCGGCGCGCGCATGGTGCTGCTCGACAACATGGACCTGCCGACCCTGCGCGAGGCGGTGCGCATCAACGACGCCGCCGGCGAAGGCCGCGCGGTGCTCGAGATCTCGGGCGGCGTCACGCTCGATGGCCTGCGCGAACTGGCCGAGACCGGCGTCGACCGGATCTCGGTCGGCGCGCTGACCAAGGACGTCAAGGCCATCGATTTCTCGATGCGCTTCCAGGACCGCTGAGAGAGACGCACATGGCTTCCTCCGCCGTCATCGATGTCGAGTACGAACAGCCGGCCGAAGGGAGCGTCTGCGACACCCGCCGCGCCTGGGCCCGCGTGCCGCCCGAGCCCACGCCCACCGAGCGCGAGGCGCTCAAGGAGCGCATCCGCCGCCTGCTGCGCGAGCGCAACGCGGTCATGGTGTCGCACTTCTACGTCCACCCCGACCTGCAGGACCTGGCCGAGGAAACCGGCGGCATCGTCAGCGATTCGCTCGAGATGGCGCGCTTCGGTCGCGACCATGCGGCCGGCACGCTGGTGGTGTCGGGCGTGCGCTTCATGGGCGAGACCGCCAAGATCCTGTCGCCCGAGAAGCGGGTGCTGATGCCCGACCTCGACGCCAACTGCTCGCTCGACCTGGGCTGCCCGGTCGACGAATTCAGCGCCTTCTGCGACGCCCATCCCGACCGCACCGTGGTCGTCTACGCCAACACCAGCGCCGCCGTGAAGGCGCGCGCCGACTGGCTCGTCACCTCGAGCTGCGCGCTCGACGTGGTGGGCGCGCTGCATGCGCAGGGCCGCAAGATCCTCTGGGGCCCCGACCGCCACCTCGGCGACTACATCCAGCGCCAGACCGGTGCCGACATGGTGAGCTGGAACGGCGCCTGCATCGTGCACGACGAGTTCAAGGCGCTCGAGCTCGAGCTGCTCAAGCAGGCCCATCCGCGCGCCAAGGTGCTGGTGCACCCCGAGTCCTCGGCCGAGGTGATCGCGCTGGCCGATGCCGTGGGCTCGACCTCGGCGATCCTCAACGCCGCGCGCCAGCTCGACGCGACCGAGTTCATCGTCGCGACCGACAACGGCATGCTGCACAAGCTGCGCACGCTCAACCCGGGCAAGACCTTCATCGAGGCGCCCACGGCCGGCAACGGCGCCACCTGCAAGAGCTGCGCGCATTGCCCGTGGATGGCGATGAACGGGCTGGCCGACCTCGCGAACGCGCTCGAGACCGGCGCCGGCGAGATCCACGTCGACCCGGCGCTGGGCCTGCGCGCGCGCGTGCCGATCGACCGCATGCTGGCCTTCACGGCCGGCCTGAAGAACGGCATCGCACCGGGCAGCCTGGTGGCGGGGATCGGCGCGGCCTGACGAAGCCCTCAGCGCCCGTCCCAGGCGGAACGGGTCGCGGCCTTCCTGAACAGCTCGCGGTTGGCGTCGCTCGCCGGCGGCTCCGAGTCGCCGAAGATCGCGGCCATCCAGTGGCCGTCGGTCGGGTTCGGGAACAGCACGTACTTGCGGCCGAACTGCTCGCGGTCGGCTTCCATCGCCTGGATTCGCTGGTCGACGTTCTTCACGTAGTACTTGCGCCGGAAGTCGTTGAGGTTGTCGCCGAGGTAGACCACCACGTCGAACTGCTGCGCGATCTGCTCCTGCCGCGGCTGCTTGTTGCTGCTGTCGCGCAGCACGGTCAGGTGCTCCTTGTCGGCATAGGGCGCGCCCAGCACCTTGAGGTGTTCCATCGCGTACTCGTAGGTGCGCTCGCCCTGTTCGCGGCTGGTCACGTAGAACACCTCCACGCCGTTCTCCCGGCAGAAACGCAGGAACTCCTGCGAGCCGGGCGAGGGCACGATCTGGTTCTTCGGGATCCACGCGTCCCACGTCGGATCGTCGAAGAAGTCCTGGCCCTCGTTGATCAGGTAGCCCCAGTAGGCCAGCGGCAGCAGGATCGTGTCGTCCATGTCGGTCACCACCGCCAGCGGCTTGTCGCCCGGGCGGCGCTTCTTCAGTGCCGCCTCCACGTGCATGCGCGCCACGTTGAAGCCCTGGTGATAGAGCGCGCGGTACTCGGCCGCGGTCTGCTTCCAGGCCACGGCGTCGATCAGCAGGTTGTTCGTGCCGGCGCCCGCGGCAGCGGGCGGGGCCTGCGTCTGGGCGCAGCCCGCGGCGAGCAGCAGCGCGGCCGTGGCGCCGGCGATGGCCGCGAAGCGGCGTGGGGTCGAATGGGGTTTCAAGCTGCAATCCTCCCTGGATCGTGTTGTAAAAAAAGGTGCGCTCGCTGTTGTATCAAACCGGCTTCGTCGTCCGGTTTTCCTTGCGCGGCGGTTCTTATCCATGGCCCTCGGGCTTGCGGATGCGCTGGTCACGGCGCCGCGCGGGAGCGCCGAGTCAGAACTCCAGCGTGCAGGAGTCGCCGAGCGCCTCGCGCCACACCCGCACGCGCGCCAGAGATGCGCGCAGCTCGCCCAACGCCTCGGCGATGAACAGGCACAGGTTCTCCAGCGTGGGCGGATGCAGCCCCGGCACCTCGTCGAGCAGCCGGTGGTCGAGCTGCTCGCGCACTGCCTCGAGCCGGCGCCGCAGCAGGCCCAGGTCGATCACCATGCCGGTCGCGGGATCGCGCTCGCCCGCGAGCCAGACCTCGGCGTGGTAGGTGTGGCCGTGGATGCGGCGGCTGCCTTCGGCTTCGATCTCGCGTTTCAGGGTGTGGGCGGCGTCGAAGAAGAAGCGTTGGCTGATCGTGAATAGCATGGGGAACGGAAGAACGGGGAAGCGGGCATCAGCGGATGCCGGTGAACTTGTGGGTCTGCACGCTGAGGCGCCAGCGCGGCTGGCGCAGGCAGGCATCGATGCACAGCGCGGTGTTGGCGGCCTGCCGCGGGCCGTCCATGGGTTGCAGGAAGCGGTGCGCGAACTCGCCGCTGCGCGCCATCGCGTCGAGGTCGATGCCCTCCTGCGGCCACACCAGCTTGAGTTCCTGGCCGCGCCGCTGCACCCAGGGCGCGCCGGCCTTGGGGCTGATGCAGAGCCAGTCGATGCCCTCGGGCGCGGCCACGGTGCCGTTGCTCTCGACGGCGATGCGGAAGCCGCGCGCATGCAGCGCATCGATCAGCGCGGCGTCGACCTGCAGCAGCGGCTCGCCGCCGGTCAGCACCACGAGGCGGTGGCCGGCATCGTCGGCGGGCCACTGCGCGGCGATGGTGTCGGCCAGCGCATCGGCTTCCTTGAACTTGCCGCCCAGCGTACCGTCGGTGCCGACGAAATCGGTGTCGCAGAAACGGCAGACGGCACTGGCGCGGTCGGCCTCGCGGCCGCTCCAGAGGTTGCAGCCCGCGAAGCGGCAGAACACGGCCGGCATGCCGGCCTGGCCGCCTTCGCCCTGCAGCGTGTAGAAGATTTCCTTGACGCTATAGCTCATCGCGTTGCCGCCCAGGGCTCGATCTCGAGGTTGTCGATCAGCCGCGTGCTGCCCAGGCGCGCGGCCGCGAGCGCCACCAGCGGCTCGGCACCGTCGAGCGCGGCCGGCGGCTGCAGGTCGAGGCGTCGGCG
>NZ_JBZAYE010001189.1:0-1070 GCF_058244205.1 Variovorax sp. 20P10.2.4 | reverse complement strand
CGCCTGCGCCATCGCCAGCAGCGGCGTCATGCCGATGCCGCCGGCCAGCAGCAGGTGGTGGCGCGCCTGCGCCTGCAGCGGGAAGGTGTTGCGCGGCGTGCTGATCGGCAGCAGGTCGCCCTCGCGCACGCGCTCGTGCATCGAGGCCGAGCCGCCGCGGCTCGCGGCCTCGCGCTTCACGCCGATCAGGTAGGACGAGACGGCGCCCGCCGAGGGCGCGCGCGCCAGCGAGTACTGGCGCGAGAAGCCGCCGGGCATGTGCACGTCGATGTGCGCGCCGGCCTCGTAGCCGGGCAGCGCGCGGCCCCAGGGATGGGCCAGCTCGAAGGCCAGGATTTCGGGCGTCTGGCGCGCGATGCGCGTCACGCGGACGGTGAGCGTGCGTTCGAGGCTCATGGTGTTTTCTCCCGGATCGTTGGGGTCGTGGTCACAGCGTTTGCAGCTTGCGCGCCACGCGCTCGATGAAGCGCGTGCGGTCGAGCGCGGTCACGGCGTTCATGTCGTGCAGCTGCAGCCAGGTCACCTTGCAGCGCCAGGCGAACAGGGCGCGCAGCGCGCGCGTGAACAGCCGTCGCCCGGGGTCGCCGATGATCATCACGAACCAGCGCGGCGAGCCGCCCGTGGTGACCACCGTGAGCCGCTGGATGTGGCGCATGCCCGAGCGCGCGGCCTGGCCCTTGCGCTCGGCCGGCAGGAAGGCCACGCCGGGCAGCCACACCCGCTCCAGCCAGCCCTTGAGCATCGAGGGCGGTCCGTGGAACCAGGTGGGATAGACGAACACCAGGTGCTCGGCCCACAGCAGCGCTTCGACGTGGGGTTGCACGCGTTCGCGGATCAATTGGGTGTTGTCGAGGTACGCGATGCGTTCCTCGCGGGTCAGCGTCGGGTCGAAGCCCTCGGCGTACAGGTCGATGGCCCGGACCTGGTGGCGGGGTTCGAGGGCGGCGAGCGCCGTGCGGTAGAGCGCGTGGTTGAAGCTGTCAGGGTTCGGATGGCAATGAACGACGAGCGTTTTCATGGGAGGGCCGGTTCGCCGATAGGACCTGTTAACGCTATGCAAGGGGTCGCGA
>NZ_JBZAYE010001188.1:0-1071 GCF_058244205.1 Variovorax sp. 20P10.2.4 | reverse complement strand
GCCCGGCGTGGCCGAGCTGCATTGCCACGGGCATCGACGAATGGGCGCGCACGGCGGCGAGCACGCGCGCCAGGCCCGCCTCGTTGGCGTCCGAATAGAGACCGAGGTCGCCGGGCGTGATGCGGCCCTCGGCCTCGACCGCGGTGGCCTCGAGGATCAGCAGCCCCGCGCCCGACAGCGCGAGATGGCCGAGATGGATCAGGTGCCAGTCGCCCGGCGTGCCCTCGCTCGCCGAGTACTGGCACATCGGCGCGATCAGGATGCGGTTGTCGAGCGAAAGCGGGCCGAGCCGCATCGGCTCGAAGAGGCGGGGGGTGTCGCTGCTCACGGTGTCGTGGCTCCAGGGGTGCGGTAGGTGCAGGGATTCTGCGGGGGCGGCGCGATCCTTGCCGCGGGCAGGGCGTTGGCCTTGCGGTTCAGGGCGGTATGGATCAGGAGCGCCGCCACCACCATCGCCATGCCCAGCAGCTCGTTCGCCGTGGGCAGGGTGCCGAGCGCCGCGCTCATCAGCAGCGCCGACACCGGCACGAAGTTGAGGAAGGCGGTGCTGGTGACGGCGCCGAGCGTGCGCACGCCATGGTTGAAGGCCAGCACCGAGGCGGCCGAGGGCACCACGCCGACGAACAGCAGCGCCTGCCACGACAGCCGCAGCCCTTCGAGGCTGGGCGCCGCCGACCAGCCGAGCAGCGCGGCACCGACCGCGGCCGCCAGCAGCACCGGCCACGCGGCCAGCACCGTGAGCGCGCTGTACTCGAGTGCGTCGAGTTCGGGAAAGCGCGCCGCGCCGCGCGTGTACCAGACCCAGCCCAAGGTGCCGACGAAGGCGATGGCGTCGCCGAACAGCGTGGCGTTGCCCGCGCCGCCGTGGCCGCCATGACCGCCGATGAGACCCGAGACGATCGCCACGCCCGCGAGCGCCAGCGCGGTGGCGAGCAGCGCGGCGCGCGTGGGGCGCACGCCGTCGAGCAGCCAGCGCACGAGCTGCGTGGTCATCGGCGTGGTGGCGATGATCACCGCGCCGTGCGAGGGCACCGAGTGCGCGAGGCCGATCAGCAGCAGCACGCTGAACAC
>NZ_JBZAYE010001187.1:0-1079 GCF_058244205.1 Variovorax sp. 20P10.2.4 | reverse complement strand
GAACAGCTCGCCCTGCTTGGTCGGCTGCACCAGCGCCGGCACGCGCACGCTGCCCACGCGCAGGTCGACCAGGCTGGGCTGCGCGGGCACGTCGTAGTCCCAGAGGTCGTGGTGCACGGTCTGGAAATGCCAGCGCACGCGGCCGGTCGCGAGGTCGAGCGCGACCACCGATGACGCATAGCGCTCGGCGCCCTCGGTGCGCTTGCCGCCCCACTGGTCGGGCGGCTGGTTGCCCATGGGCACGTAGACCATGCCGAGCTTCTCGTCCACGCTCGAGATCGACCAGCTGTTGGGCGAGTTGACGGAATAGGTCCGGCCCGGGCCGATCGGCGCGGTGTCCTCGGGCCGGCCCGAATCCCAGTTCCACACCAGCGCGCCAGTCTCGATGTCGAAGGCGCGGATCACGCCCGAGGTCTCCTGCGTCGAGACGTTGTCGAGCACGGTGCCGCCCACCACGATCAGCGAGCGCGTGACCACCACCGGCGAGGTCGCGTAGTACGAGCCCGGCTTCACGTTGGGCATGTTCTTCCACAGGTCGATCTGGCCGCTGCCGCCGCCGAAGCGCGCGCAGGGCTTGCCGCTCTCGGGATCGAGCGCGAGCACGCGGCCGTCGGCCGTGGGCATGAACAGCTTGGCGGCGCAGGCGCCGTCGGCCGAGAGGTTGGGCGATGGCGCCGCGGCCGGCGGCGGCTGGTACGAGAGGCCGCGGCAGGTGAGATGCTGCAGCGCGAGCGAGGGCGCGATCTTCGGCGTGTGGCGCCACAGCTCCTGACCCGTGGTCGCGTTGAGCGCCACCACCGACTGGTGCGGCGTGCAGAGGAACAGCCGCTCGCCGACCTTCAGCGGCGTGACCTCGAAGGTGGTCTCCTCGGGATCGCCGGGCTGGCCGCGCACGTCGCCGGTGCGGTAGTGCCAGGCCTCCTGGAGCTGCGACACGTTGACCGGCGTGATCTGGCCCAGCGTCGAATAGCGCTGGCCCATGGCGGTGCCGCCGTAGGCGGTCCAGTCGGCGCCGGCGGGCGGCAGCGCCTCGCTGGTGAAGGGCGGATCGGCCTGCGGCGCGATGCCCTCGAGGCGCT
>NZ_JBZAYE010001186.1:0-1084 GCF_058244205.1 Variovorax sp. 20P10.2.4 | reverse complement strand
ACGAAGACCACGCCCATGCCGGCCACGTCGACCGCGTCGCGCGCCATGCGCGTGATGCGGGCGTTGCGCGCATGGGTGTGCAGGCGCGCCAGCACCTCCTGCGCGCGGATCGGCTTCACCACGTAGTCGACGCCGCCGCATTCGAAGCCCTCGACCACGTCGGCGGTTTCCGAGAGGCCGGTCATGAAGATCACGGGGATGTGCGCGAGCGCCGCGTCGGCCTTGATGCGGCGGCAAGTCTCGAAGCCCGAGAGGCCGGGCATCATGCCGTCGAGCAGGATGGCGTCGGGCACCACCAGTTCGAGCCGCTGCAGCGCCGATTCGCCGTCGGCCGCCACCAGCACGGTGTAGCCGCTGGCCTCGAGCGTGTCGCACAGCATGCCGAGGCTGCTGGGGGCGTCGTCCACCACCAGCACCACGGGGCGTTCGGCTTCAGGAAGGGGAGGCGAGGGTGTCTGCATCTTCGGCGAGGGCCTTGCGGAGGGAGTCGAGTTCGAAGCGCGCGACCATGCCGCGCAGCCAGGTGCAGGTGGCGGCCGCGCCCGGCGACTGGGCGGCCAGCCGGTCGAGCGCCTGGTGCAGGCCGCGCACGTGGCCCATCTGCACCAGCCGCATCAGCTCGGCGCGGTCGTCCTCGCCGAGCAGCAGCCGGGGTGGACGCGCGGGCGCGAGCTCCTCGTCGGCCCGCGGGCGCAGCGCGTCGGCGGCATCGAGCCATTCGAGGCCGAGATGGCGCTCGAGCGTGGCGATCAGTTCCGACTCGATCACCGGCTTGCCCACGAAGGCCTGGCAGCCGGCGGCGCGCAGCCGCTCGGCCTGGTTCTCGAACATGTTGGCCGAGACGATGATGATCGGCAGCGCATCGAAGCCCGAGGCGCGCACCAGGCTCGCGGTCTGCCAGCCGTCGAGGTCGTCCATGCTGAGGTCGAGCAGGATCGCCGAGGGCAGCTCCTCGCGCAGGCTGTCGAGGCACTCGGTGCCGCTCGCGGCCTCGCGCACCTCGAAGCCCAGCGGCGCCAGCATGCCGGCCAGCATCTGGCGCTGCACCGGCTGGTCGTCGACCACCAGCAGCGTGCGGCGCTCG
>NZ_JBZAYE010001185.1:0-1088 GCF_058244205.1 Variovorax sp. 20P10.2.4 | reverse complement strand
GCCGCGCTCAGGGCCGACAACGCGATGCCGTGCGAGCGCGGCCGCCGCGACGGGCGGGAGAAAGAAGAAGCAGCAGTGAGACGGCCGGACATGCGAACTCCCAGAATCGAGTCGTGAAAAAAAGACGGTTGCGAAACAGCGTGCGTACTCTGCGTGCAAGCCCATGGCCGCTCAATCCCCGAAAACAAGTAAAAAAGTTCGTGTGCTCCTCGGTCGGTACGTGGAGGACAGGTCGCTCCGGTCTGCCCGCGGACCGTTCGGCACCGAAGAGTTTTTAGACGTCGTATAAAATTGGACGACGTTCAATATCAAGGTAGCCACCTTGCCATCGCCCAAACTCCCCGAACCTCCCGGCCGCCGCGAGCGGCGGCGCGCGCAGACGCTCGACCACGTGGCGACCACCGCCATGCGGCTGTTCGAGACCCAGGGCTACGACGCCACCACGATGGAGCAGATCGCGCTGCGGGCGGACGTGGCCAAGGGCACGCTCTATAACCACTTCGCGACCAAGGAGGCGGTGCTCGCGCACTGGATCCACCTTGAGCTCGCGGCCGATACCGCGCGGCTGGCCGAACTGGTCGGCGCGCCCGGCGACTTCGAGGCGCGGCTCGCGCGCCTGCTCGAGGCCTCGGCCGAGTGGTCGCAGCGCCATCGCGCCTACCTGCTCGACTACTTCCGCTTCCGCTTCCTCAACATCGAGAGCGAGATCGACGGCGGCGGCGATCCCGAGGGCCGGCCGCGCGACCTCATCGGGCTGTTCGCGCTGCTGATCCGCGAGGCGCAGCACGAAGGCAGCCTGCGCGCCGACCTGGCGCCCGAGCATCTCGCGCAGCTGCTGCACCACCTGTACTTCGGCGCGCTGATGCGCTGGCTCACCGTGCCGGGCCTGGTGCTGGACGAGGAGTTCGCGGCGATCGTCGCGGTCTTCGTCGACGGCACGCGCGCCGGCGCCAAGGCCGCGCGGAGGAAGCGCGCATGAAGATCGCGGTCGTCACCTACGGCACCGAGGGCGATGCGCGTCCGCTCGCCGCGCTGTGCCATGCGCTCGACGCGGCTGGCCATTCGACCTTGCTGCTGGCCGATGCCTC
>NZ_JBZAYE010001184.1:0-1092 GCF_058244205.1 Variovorax sp. 20P10.2.4 | reverse complement strand
CCGTCGGCCGCGGGGTCGGTGCTGTCGCCGGGCAGCGCGATGGCCGCGAGCTCGGGCCGCTCGCGCTCGAAGCGGCCGACGAACTGCGAGGCGAACTGCGTGGCCAGCAGGCCCGACACGCCCGACCCGCAGGCCAGCACCTTGCCGCCGCTGGTCACGCACGCCAGGATCGCCTGCATCGCCTGCGAAATGGGTTTGCTCAGAATCGGGCCGGCCTGGTACTTGAGGTCGGCGCTGTCGATGAAGTGCTGCTGAATCCGTTGCTCGAGCATGGGGCGGGATGATAACTGCGGGGATGCGGCGAAAGACCCCGCGCTGTGATCCGCCCTACACCTTCGCGCATCGCGGGCCGCTCAGCCCGCGTCGAAAGCCGCGCGCAGCCACGTGATGCGCTCCTCGACCAGCACCACGTCGAAGCGGCACGGCGGCGGCTCGCGCAAGCGGGCGAGATAGTGGCGCGCCGCGAACACGATGCGCCGCTGCTTGGCCGCCGTGATGCTGCCGGCCGCGCCGCCATGGCCGGTGGAACTGCGCTGGCGCACCTCGACGAACACCAGCGTGCGGTCGCGCGGATCGCGCATGATCAGGTCGATCTCGCCGCCGCCGCGGCCCGGCGTCCGATAATTGCGCGCGACCAGCTGCAGCCCCGCGCGTTCCAGGTGCGCCAATGCGGCGTCCTCGGCCGCGTCGCCGCGGCCCTTGGTCGTGACGGCCGACGCCGTCGTCGTGGTCTTCATGACCGCTCCCTGTTCCCGTTTGTTCTTGTGTCGACGTCCCTCGGAGAAAAGCGCTTGGCCTCACTCGCACCCGCCTCTTTCGGTGCCGCCCTCGGGGCCGCGCGCGACGCCGCCGGTGCGCAGCATTATCCGCAGGGCACCCTCTACGTGGTCGCCACGCCGATCGGCAACCTGGCCGACATCACCTTGCGCGCGCTGCACGTGCTGCAGCTGGTCGACGCCGTCGCCTGCGAGGACACGCGCCACACCCAGAGCCTGCTGCGCGCCTACGGCATCGACCGCCCCGGCGCGCAATTGCTCGCGCTGCACCAGCACAACGAGGCCGAGGCCGCGCAGGCCGTGGTCGCGCGGCTCG
>NZ_JBZAYE010001183.1:0-1092 GCF_058244205.1 Variovorax sp. 20P10.2.4 | reverse complement strand
GCGCTCGAAGGGGAAGACCTCGGCCTGCACCGCGCGCACCACGGCCTGGCTGTCCCACGCCTGCGCGCCGCGCGTGGACAGCGCGACGCCGCCGGAACGCAGGGCCGCGCGTTGCGAACGCGCACGCGCATCGCGCCCGAAATCGGCCGCGCCGGCACCGGCCCAGAAACCCGAGGACAGCGCCCATGCCGCGTTGTGGCTGCCGCCGCCGGTGAAGCCGCCGCAGATCAGCTCGCGCGTGGCCGCGTCGCCCGCGGCATAGAGGCCGGCCACGGTGGTGGCGCAACTGTCGTCCACCAGGTGCAGGCCACCGGTGCCGCGCACCGTGCCCTCGAGCCGCAGCGTGACCGGGAAGTGCTGCGTGAAGGGGTCGATGCCCTGGCGGTCGAAGGAGACGAAGAAGTTCGGCTGCGCGGTGCGCATCCAGGCGCGGATCTGCGCGTCGGCGCGGTCGAGGCAGGCGTAGACCGGTTGGGTCTGCAGCGTCTGCGCGATCACGCCACGGCCCTTGGACGAGCCCGCGCCCTCGATCGCCACGCCGTCGGCCGTGTAGAAGGTGGCCCAGTTGTAGAACAGCGACTTGGTGACCGACGAGAAGGCCGGGCCGAGCCCGTAGGCGTTGGAGAACTCCATGCCCGACAGGGCCGCGCCGACCTCGGCCGCCATCAGCTGGCCGTCGCCGGTCAGCACGTTGCAGCCGAGCGCGCGGCTCAGGAAGGCGCAGCCGCCGGTGGCGATGACCACCGCGCCGGCGCGCGCCACCCAGCTTTCGCCGCTCTGCCGGTTCACGCCGGTGGCGCCGCAGACGGTGCCGTGCTCGTCGACCAGCAGCTCGAGCACCGGACTGTGGTCGAGGATGCGCGCGCCTGCGGCCTTCACGCGTTTGCGCATCAGCCGCATGTACTCGGGGCCCTGCAGCGAGGTGCAGCGCAGCGCGCCCTGGTCGTCGACCGGGAACGGATAGCCCCATTCCTTGAGCGTCTCGACGTTGGTCCAGGTCTGTTCGAGCACGCGGTCCATCCAGGCGTGCTCGGCCAGCTGGCCGCCCATCGCGAAGCGGCTGGCCTTGGCCTCCTCGCGCGCCGTGCCTTC
>NZ_JBZAYE010001182.1:0-1094 GCF_058244205.1 Variovorax sp. 20P10.2.4 | reverse complement strand
CCGGCTGCGCAGCACCGCCAGCGCCGACGGTGGCGAGGCGCTGCAGAAGCTCGACGAACTGATGCGCGGCGTGGACGACCTGCCGCCGCTCAACGCGGTCGCGATGCGCGGCACCGGCCTCAATGCCTGGCAGTCCGACCCGGTGCCGGCCGATGCGCCCTGGTGGGAGCGCGCGCTGCTCACGGTGCGCAACGAGGCGCGCTCGCTGGTGCGCGTGGGCCGCATCGAGCGGCCCGAGGCGATCCTGCTGGCGCCCGACCAGACCTACTTCCTGCGCGAGAACCTCAAGCTCAAGCTGCTCAACGCGCGCCTGTCGCTGCTGTCGCGCCAGGTCGACGTCACGCGCACCGAGCTCGCCAACGTGGCGGCCTCGCTCAACCGCTATTTCGATCCCGCGTCGCGCCGCACGCAGACGGCCGCAACGCAGTTGCAGCAGCTGCAGGCGTTGGTGAAGACCACCGAGCCGCCGCGCATCGACGACACGCTCGCCGCCCTGGCCACCGCCGCGGCCGGCCGCTGAGAGGGCAGGGCTTTCCATGCGCGCCGCACTCTGGCTCCTCGCGCTGTTCGCCGTCGCCGCGGCGGTCGCGCTGTTCGCCGGCAACAACCAGGGCACGATCACCGTGTTCTGGCCGCCCTGGCGGGTCGACCTCTCGCTCAACCTCGTGCTGGTGATCCTGCTGACGCTGTTCGTGCTGCTGCACGCGGCGCTGCGCGCGCTGGCCGCGCTGTTCTCGCTGCCGACCCAGGCACGCCAGTGGCGCATGCAGCAGAAGGAACGCATGCTGCATTCGGCGCTGCTCGATGCGATGGTGCAGCTGATCTCGGGCCGCTTCTCGCGCGCGCGCAAGGCCGCGCAGGCCGCGCTCACGCAGGAGAAGACCCTGGCCGCGCTCGGCGCCAGCCTGCCGCAGGCGCAGCAGGTGCGCGTGCTGTCGCACCTGCTCGCGGCCGAGAGCGCGCAGGCGCTGCAGGACCGCCCGGCGCGCGACGCCCATCTGCAGCAGGCGCTCAACGAGAGCGCCGACCGCAACCTGCTGGCCAGCCCCGAGACCCGCGAGGGCGTGCAGCTGCGCGCCGCGCGCTGGGCGCTC
>NZ_JBZAYE010001181.1:0-1096 GCF_058244205.1 Variovorax sp. 20P10.2.4 | reverse complement strand
CGCGGGCAGCAGCACCTCGGCGACGCGATCGCCGGCATGGAAGCGCCAGGCCGAGGCCGCGCCGTCGCGCGCATAGAGCACCGCCTCGTGCGGCGGCTTCAGGTCCTCGATGCCTTCGGGACGGCCGCGCTCGGCCAGGTAGGACGGCGCGGCGCACAGCACCATCCACTGCATGCCCACGAGCCGCGCGATCAGCGCCGTGCTGTCGCCGAGATCGCCGCTGCGGATCGCGAGATCGAGCCCCTCCTCCGCGAGGTCGACGAGGCGGTCGCTGAAACCGAGCTCGAGCGAGAGCTGCGGATGCCGGCGCGCCAGCGCCAGCAGCAGCGGCCCGATCTTGAGCCGCCCGAGCATGGCCGGCATGCTGACCCGCACCACGCCCGAGGCCGTGCTACGCGCCGCATCGGCCAGGGCCTCGGCGGCCTCGAGCTCGGCCAGCGCGTTGCGGCAGCGCTCGTAGTAGCCATGGCCCTCCTGCGTGAGGCTCTGGCTGCGCGTGGTGCGCAGGAACAGCCGCGTGTGCAGCCGCGCCTCGAGCCGCGCGATGCTCTTGGCGACCGCCGAGCGCGTGACGTGCAGGCGCTGCGCGGCGAGCGCGAAGCTGCCGGCCTCGACGGCGGCGACGAATTCCTCGATGCCTTGCAGGCGCTGGCTCATTGGCGAATTTCAGGCAACAAATTTCGGAAAATTATCCACCACCGACGCCTTTAGAGCGTCAATAGCATCAGGCCTTCTTCTTTTCGCGGAGGCCTTCATGCCCGAAACCACCCTGCGCCGCTGGCAACTTCCCGCCTACGGCCGCGCCCATCTCGAACAGGTTCAGGCGCCCTTGCCCGCGCCGGGCCCCGGCCAGATCCTGGTGCGGGTCGGCGCGGTCGCGCTCAACTACCGCGACCTGCTGATGACCGAGGACGGCATGGGCATGCCGCTCGCGCTGCCGTTCACGCCGGGCTCGGACATGGCGGGCACGGTCGAGGCCATCGGCGACGGCGTGCGCCGCTTCGCGCCCGGCGAGCGCGTGATCAACACCTTCTGGAACGGCTGGATCGACCACCACTGGCCCGCCCATGCCGTGCCCGCGGGCGGCCCCGGGCCG
>NZ_JBZAYE010001180.1:0-1096 GCF_058244205.1 Variovorax sp. 20P10.2.4 | reverse complement strand
ACCACACGGCCGCGGGCGAGCAGCGCACGGTCGCGGTGCCGGGCGATGTGGACGTCACGCTGAACACCCGCACCAGCGTGCGCCGCGAGGTGGTCGCGGGCCGGATGGTCGGGCTGGACCTGCTCGCCGGCGAAGCCGCGATCGACCTGCGCGGCTCGCGCGGCACGTTCGTGGTGGTGGCCGGCGCCGGCCGCAGCGTGGCCGAGTCGGGGTCGTTCCAGGTGCGCCGCTGGGACGGCAAGGTCTGCGTCACCTGCCTCGAAGGCCGCGTGCGCGTCGAGCATCCGGCGGGCGTGCGCCAGCTCGAGGCGCGGCAGCAGACCGTCTACCACGCCACCTCCGTCAGCGGCATCGCGGGTGTCGACCCGGACACCGCCTCGGCCTGGCGCCAGGGCATGCTGGTGTTCCAGCAGACCCGGCTGGCCGATGCGCTGGAGGAGATCGACCGCTACCGGCCCGGCCGCGTGCTGCTGCTCAACGACGCCGCGCGCGACAAGCCCGTGAGCGGACGCTTTGCCATCGCCTCGCTGGACCTCGCGCTCTGGCAGCTCCAGGAAGCCTTCGATCTTCGCGCGCGCTCGCTGCCCGGCGGCCTGCTGGTCCTGAGCTGAGCGCGTGCGCCGGCGCATCGCGAACAGCGCGCAAAAAAAGTTTGCGGCATTCGACGGCTGCCACTCGTCACTCCTACGTAGGGGGGCCGTTGTGTCGCCGGCGCGAGTCGTTGGCGGTGCCTGCGGTCCTTCGCGCATGGGGCTGAGCGGCACAGGCGGTTCGGCCCGATGACATCGAACCAACGATCGGGCGAGAGCTTCACATGAGCACACGCGGGCAAGGCCCCAGGGACCGTCGAACCCCACGCACGGACAACAGGATCTTCAGGCTGGCGCCGACGGCCCGGGCCATCGCTTGGGCGCTGGCCGCCGGCGGCCTGATCGGCCCGGCGCAGGCGCAGCGCGCATTCAGCCCGGTCTGGTTCGCGGACAAGGGCGCGATCCACAACACGGCCGTGCAGACCGGCCGGCTGCCCAACGGCATGCCCGCGTCGATGCTCACGAGCCCGCAGGCGCAACAGCAGCAGGCCCAGGCGCAGCTGCAG
>NZ_JBZAYE010000118.1:0-16104 GCF_058244205.1 Variovorax sp. 20P10.2.4 | reverse complement strand
CAGGCCGGCGCGAAGCGCGCGCCCAGGCAGTCGCGCTTGGGCGGCAGGCCGAGGCGGCGTTCGAGTTGGAAGCCGTTCTGCGCCAGCGCGTCGCGCACGGCGCGCGCATAGGTCCAGGTGCCGAGCAGGGTGCCCGGGCGCGCGAAGCGCGCGAGCGCCTTCAGCGTCTCGGGCGACCACATCTCGGGATTGCGCTGCGGGCTGAAGCCGTCGAGGTACAGGCTGTCGGCCTCGAAGCGCTGGGCGCGCAGCATAGTCTGCACTGCGCCCACGCAGAGCGTCAGCAGCACCCGGCCGTTGTCGAAGGCCAGGCGATGGAAGCCCGGCAGCAGGCCGTGCCAGCGCGCGGCCAGCTCGCGCGCGAGCGGCGCGAGTTCCTCATAGGCACCGGCGGCGCGCAGCAGGCTCTCGGCCGCGACCGGCCAGGCCTCGATCGAGACGAAGTGAAGCAGCCGCGGGCGTGCCGGATCGGCGCGCCACGCGGCCCAGGTCGCGAGGAAGTTGAGGCCCAGCCCGAAGCCGGTTTCGAGAATGCGCCATTGCGGCTGGCCGGCCCAGGCGGCCGGCAGGCCGCAGCCGCCGAGGAAGACGTGGCGCGACTGCGCGAGCGCGCCGGCCTCCGTGTGATAGATGTCGCCGAAGCGCTCGCTGTGCGGTGTGCCGTCCGTGCGCCAGGCGACCGGTTCGGCCGTCACTGCAAGTCGTTGCGCGGCCTCAGGCCGACGGCGGGACGTAGCCCTGGGCGACGTCGGCGCCCTCGCCGAAGAAGTGCTTCTCCATCTGGCGTGCCAGGTACTGGCGGGCGCGCTGGTCGGCGAGGTTCAGGCGGTTCTCGTTCACCAGCATGGTCTGCTGCTTGAGCCAGGCGGCCCAGGCTTCCTTGCTGACGCTCTCCCAGATGCGCTTGCCGAGTTCGCCGGGGTAGGGCGGGAAGTCGAGCCCTTCGGCTTCCTTGCCGAGCTTGATGCACTGAATCATGCGTGCCATGTCGATTGCCTTTGGGTGGGGGAGCGCGAAAAAGCTGCTCTTAGTTGATTTAGCTATTTAGAACTGAAAACTTGGTCGTTCCAGTTCCTATATGTCGTATTGAGAATACGCAGCTTCATTGATATGCCATTCGAGAACGACACCATGAGCCTCCGCCGCGACTTTATCAAGCTTTCCATCGGTGCCGGCGTGGCCGGCGCCATGGCCCTGTCGGCGCTGCCGGCGTTTGCCCAGGGCAGCGCCGCCGGTCCGGTGACGCTGCTGAACGTCTCCTACGACCCCACGCGCGAGCTGTACGTGGACTACAACCAGGCCTTCGCCAAGTACTGGAAGGGCAAGACCGGCCAGGACGTGACGATCAAGCAGTCGCACGGCGGCTCGGGCAAGCAGGCCCGCTCGATCATCGACGGCATCGACGCCGACGTGGCCACGCTGGCGCTCGGCGGCGACGTAGACGCGCTGGTCACCCATGGCGGCCTGCTCAAGGCCGACTGGCAGAAGCGCCTGCCGCACAACTCGGCGCCCTACACCTCGACCATCGTGTTCCTGGTGAAGAAGGGCAATCCCAAGGGCCTGAAGGACTGGGACGACCTGGTCAAGCCCGGCGTGCAGGTGATTACCCCCAACCCCAAGACCTCGGGCGGCGCGCGCTGGAACTACCTCGCGGCCTGGGAATTCGCCAAGCGCAAGTACGGCGGCGATGCCAAGGCCAAGGAATACGTGGGCAACCTGTTCAAGAACGTGCCCGTGCTCGACACCGGCGCGCGCGGCTCGACCATCACCTTCGTCCAGCGCGGCGTGGGCGACGTGCTGCTGGCCTGGGAGAACGAAGCCTTCCTGGCGCTGAAGGAATTCGGCCCCGAGAAGTTCGAGATCGTGGTGCCGTCGATCTCCATCCTGGCCGAGCCCACCGTGGCGGTGGTCGACAAGGTGGTCGACAAGAAGGGCACGCGCGCCGTGGCCGAGGAATACCTGAAGTACCTGTATTCCGACGAAGGCCAGGACATCGCGGGCCGCAACTTCTACCGCCCGACCTCGGACAAGGCGAAGGCCAAGTACGAGAAGCAGTTCCCCAAGCTGACGCTGGTGACCATCGACCAGGCCTTCGGCGGCTGGGGCAAGGCGGACAAGGACCACTTCGCCGACGGCGCCTCGTTCGACCAGATCTACACCGCCAAGCAGAAGTAAGCGCGGCATTCGCCCCGCGGCGACCGACCCCGATGGCGCCCGCTGCGGCGGATGCCAGGGAGCGGTTCGCTTCGACCCTTCCGATACCGCCACCCGAAAGCCTTCCGTGTCCGTTCTCCTGATTGCCGGCAGCCCCTCGGCGCCCTCGCGCTCCACCGCCTTGCTCGACGCGGTGGCCGAGCGCCTGGCGCGGCGCCATGCGCAGATCGAACGGCTCGCGATCCGCGACCTGCCGGCGCAGGCGCTGCTGCTGGCGGATTGGAACCATCCGGCCATCGTGCAGGCCATCGCCCAGGTGACGCGGGCCCGCGCCATCGTGGTGGCCACGCCGGTCTACAAGGCCGCCTACAGCGGCGTGCTCAAGGTCTTCCTCGACCTGCTGGCGCAGAACGCGCTGAAGGGCAAGACGGTGCTGCCGCTGGCCACCGGCGGCAGCCCGCACCACATGCTCGCGCTCGACTACGCGCTGCGGCCCGTGCTGCAGTCGCTCGCGGCGCGCCACATCCTGCCGGGCGTCTACGCGAGCGATTCGCAGATCGCGCTGACGCCCGAGAACGCCTACCAGGTGCACAACGACCTGGCGGAGCGGCTCAACGAGGCCGTCGAGGTGCTGGCCACCGAGGGGCTGAAGCTGCCGGCGACACACGGCTTCGAGCCGGTGCCGTTCTCGCGCGTGCGATGTAGCGTCTGAAGCCGGCCGGCGCACGGCCCGGTCGCCACCACCGCTTCATTCCATTCCCGACCCTTCCGAACGCGGCGATCTGCGCCGCGCGGGGATGGCTTCGCCTCCAGTTTCGATTCAGTCCAAGGACCACCCCGCATGAACCCCGTTGCCACCGAAGACTCCGTGCTCGACGTGCCGCCGCGCTCGCTCTGGCGCGCATTGCGCGACCTCGCCGTCAGCATCGTCGTGGTCGCCGCGATCGCATTGATCGTGAGCTTCCTGTCCGCCACCTCCGCGCATGCGCAGGGCAAGGCCGCCGCCGTCAGGGAGCTGCGCATCGGCTACCAGAAGTCGGCCAGCCTGTTCGTGCTGCAGAAGGCGCAGGGCTCGCTCGAGAAGCGCCTCGCGCCGCTGGGCGTGGGCGTGAAGTGGGTCGAGTTCCCGGCCGGCCCGCAGCTGCTCGAGGGCCTGAACGTCGGCGCCGTCGACGTCGGCTACGTGGGCGAGGCGCCGCCGATCTTCGCGCAGGCCGCGGGCGCCAAGTTCGTCTACTTCGGCTACGACCCGGCCGCGCCGCGCGCCGAGGCGATCCTGGTCACCAGGGATTCGCCGATCCAGTCGGTGGCCGATCTCAAGGGCAGGAAGGTCGCGCTCAACAAGGGCAGCAACGTGCACTACCTGCTCGTGAAGCAGCTCGAGAAGAACGGCCTGAAGTTCAGCGACATCCAGCCTGTGTACCTGGCACCGGCCGACGGCCGCGCCGCCTTCGAGAGCAAGAACGTCGACGCCTGGGTGATCTGGGATCCGTTCCAGGCCGCGGCCGAGAAGGCCACCGGCGCGCGCGTGCTCGCCGACGGCACGCCGGGCGTGGTCAGCAACTACCAGTACTACCTCGGCGAGCGCGGCTTCGTGAAGAACAACCCGAAGGTGATCGAGGCCCTGTTCGAGGACTCGGTGGCCCAGGGCATCTGGCTCAAGAAGAACCTGCGCCAGGCGGCCGAGCTGATCGCGCCGCTGCAGGGCCTGCCGGTCGACGTGGTCGAGCTCGCGCTGCGCCGCTACGAGTTCAACGTGAAGCCGATCACGCCCGAGGTCGCCGCCGACCAGCAGCGCATCGCCGACACCTTCTACGCGCTCAAGCTGATTCCGAAGCCGATCAAGGTCAGCGACGCCGTCGTCGCGGCCCAGCCCTGAGCACCGGTCCCCTTCATCTTTCGCAAGCCACACCAGCCATGACCACCATCTCCCTCCCGCGCCGCCGCCTGCTGCAGGGCGCCGCCGCCGCCATCGCGCTGCCCTCCGCCTTCGGTGCGCTGGCGCAGGCGCCCGCGCGCCAGTTCCGCATCGGCAACCAGAAGGGCCTGCTCAACATCCTCAAGGGCCGCGGCACGCTCGAGAAGCGCCTCGCGCCGCTGGGCGTCAGCCTCAAGTGGACCGAGTTCACGGCCGGCCCGGTGCAGCTCGAGGCGCTGAACGTCGGCTCGATCGACTTCGGCGACGTGGGCGAGGCGCCGCCGATCTTCGCGCAGGCCGCCGGCGCGCCGCTGGCCTACGTGGGCGCCACGGTGCCGCGTCCGCAGTCGGAAGCGGTGCTGGTGCCCAAGGGCTCGGCCATCAAGACGGTGGCCGAACTCAAGGGCAAGAAGATCGCGCTCAACAAGGGCTCGAACGTCCACTACTTCATCGTCAAGCTGTTCGAGAAGCATGGCCTGTCGTATGCCGACCTGAACCTGGTCTACCTGCCGCCGGCCGATGCGCGCGCGGCCTTCGAGAAGGGCTCGATCGACGCCTGGGTCATCTGGGACCCGTTCCTGGCCGCCGCCGAGAAGACGCTCGAGGCACGCGTGCTGGCCGACGCCACCGGCGTGGTGGGCAACCGCGCCTACTACTTCTCCTCGCTCGACTACGCCGCGAAGAACGCCGACGTGGTGGCGATCGCGATCGAGGAACTCAACAAGGTCGACGCCTGGGGCTCGGCCAACCGCGGCGAGCTCGCGACCGAACTGGCCGCGCTGTGGGGCCTGCCCAAGCCGGTGGCCGACCTCACGGTGGCGCGCACCGCTTACGGCACCACGCCGATCACCAAGGCCATCCTCGGCGAGCAGCAGAAGATCGCCGACACCTTCTTCGATCTCAAGCTGATCCCGAAGAAGATCAACGTGCTCGAAGCCGCCACGGGGATCGCGTGATGCAGATCTTCTGGTTCCTGCCCACGCACGGCGACAGCCGCTACCTCGGCACCAGCGAAGGCGCGCGCCCGGTCGACCTCGACTACCTGCAGCAGATCGCGGGCGCGGCCGACCACCTCGGCTACGAGGGCGTGCTGATCCCGACCGGCCGCTCGTGCGAAGACCCGTGGGTGATCGCCTCGAGCCTGATCGGCGCGACGAAGAAGCTCAAGTTCCTGGTCGCGGTGCGACCCGGCCTGCACCAGCCCAGCCTGGCCGCGCGCATGGCCGCGACTTTCGACCGGCTCTCGAACGGACGCCTGCTGGTCAACCTCGTGACCGGCGGCGACCAGGCCGAGCTCGAGGGCGACGGCGTCTACCTCGACCATGCCGCGCGCTACGAGCAGTCGGCCGAGTTCATTCGCATCTGGCGCGAGATCCTCGCGCGCAGCCATGACGGCCAGGCCTTCGACTACGAGGGCAAGCACCTGAGCGTGAAGGGCGCCAAGCTGCTCTATCCGCCGGTGCAGAAGCCGCATCCGCCGGTGTGGTTCGGCGGCTCGTCGGCCGCGGCCCATGAGCTCGCGGCCGAGCAGGTCGATGCCTATCTCACGTGGGGCGAACCGCCGGCCGAGGTGGCGAAGAAGCTCGCCGACGTGCGCGCGCGCGCCGAGCGACAGGGCCGCCAGGTGCAGTTCGGCATCCGGCTGCACGTGATCGTGCGCGAGACCGAAGAGGCCGCCTGGAAGGCCGCCGAGGACCTGATCAGCCGCGTCGACGACGAGACCGTGATCCGCGCCCAGGCCGCCTTCGCGCGCATGGACTCCGAAGGCCAGCGCCGCATGGCCGCGCTGCATGCGGGCGGCGCCAAGCGCACGCGCGCCGAACTCGAGATCGCGCCCAACCTCTGGGCCGGCGTGGGGCTGGTGCGCGGCGGTGCCGGCACGGCGCTGGTCGGCGACGCGAAGACCGTGGCCGCGCGCATCGAGGAATACGCCGCGCTCGGGCTCGACCGCTTCATCCTCTCGGGCTACCCGCACCTCGAGGAGGCCTACCGCTTCGCCGAGCTGGTGTTCCCGCTGCTCTCGCGCAAGGCCAAGGCCCGGCTGGCCGGCGGCTCGCTGAGCGGGCCCTTCGGCGAGGTCGTCGCCAACCTCGACGCGCCTTCGCGCCTCGTCTCGCAAAGCTGAAGGACACGCCATGACGGAACAGGTTCAGGAACTGCCGGCGGTCGCGCCGGCCGAGGGCGCGGGCTCCGCGCTGCGTGGCTTCGGCCTCAATGTCGCCAGGCGGCTGGTGCCGTGGCTGGTGCCCGTGGGGCTGATCGTGGTGTGGCAGATCGCGTCGTCGCTGGGCTGGCTCAGCACCCGCGTGCTGCCGGCGCCGGTCGACGTGGTGAAGGCTGCATGGAACCTCACGGTGTCGGGCGAGCTGTGGACGCACGTGAAGGTCAGCGCGGGCCGCGCGCTCGCGGGGCTGGCCATCGGCGGCGGCGCCGGGCTGGCGCTGGGCCTGCTCACGGGCTCGGTCAAGTTCTTCGAGACGCTGCTCGATTCCACCATCCAGATGGTGCGCAACATCCCGGCGCTGGCGCTGATCCCGCTGGTGATCCTGTGGTTCGGTATCGACGAGTCGGCCAAGCTGTTCCTGATCTCGGTGTCGGTGTTCTTCCCGATCTACCTCAACACCTTCCACGGCATCCGCAACGTCGATCCGCAGCTGATCGAGATGGGCCGCACCTACGGCCTCACGCGCTGGCAGCTGTACCGCGAGGTGATCCTGCCGGGCGCGCTGTCCTCGATCCTGGTCGGCCTGCGCTTCTCGCTGGGCCTGATGTGGGTGATCCTGATCGTGGCCGAGACCATCTCGGCGCAGGCCGGCATCGGCTACCTGACGATGAACGCACGCGAGTTCCTGCAGACCGACATCGTGCTGGTGGGCATCCTGCTGTACGCGCTGCTCGGCAAGCTGGCCGACCTGTTCGCGCGCGGCCTCGAGCAATGGTGGCTGCGCTGGCATCCGGGCTACCAGAAGAAGACGACGAAGTGAGGGCAGGGCAATGACACACACGACCATCTCCCGCCGCCAGGCGATCGCGACGCTCGGCGCTGCCGGCGTGCTCGGCCTGGTGGGCACGCCCGGCGCCTTCGCGCAGGGCACGGCCGCGCGGCCCGCCGCCGTGCGCCTGGGCTACCAGAAGTCTTCCACGCTGATCGCCGTGCTCAAGGCGCAGGGCGTGCTCGAGAAGCAACTCGCGCCGCTCAACGCCACCCTGAGCTGGCACGAGTTCACCAGCGGCCTGCCGCTGCTCGAGGCGCTGAACCTCGACAACCTCGACATCAGCGCCGACGTGGCCGACACCGTGCCGGTGTTCGCGCAGGCGGCCGGTGCCGAGCTGACCTTCATCGCGCAGGAAGCGCCGTCGCCCGCGGCGCAGGCGATCCTGGTGCGCGAGGACTCGTCGCTCAAGACCGTGGCCGATCTCAAGGGCAAGAAGGTCGGCTTCGCCAAGGCGGCCGGCGCGCACTACCTGCTGATCGCCGCGCTCGACAAGGCCGGCCTCTCGTTCAAGGACATCGAGCCCGCCTACCTGACGCCGGCCGACGGCCGCGCCGCGTTCGAGAAGGGCGCAATCGACGCCTGGGTGGTATGGGACCCGTTCCTCGCAGCCGCGCAACGCCAGTCGAAGGTGCGCGTGCTGGCCGACGGCGCGGGCATCGCGTCCTACCAGCGCTACTACCTCGCGAGCACCAAGTTCGCGAAGGCGCGGCCCGACGTGCTGCGCGTGGTCTATGCCGAGCTCGAGAAGACCGGCAGGTGGGTCAAGCAGAACCCCAGGGAGGCGGCCGCGCTGCTGTCGCCCGTGTGGGGCCTCGACGCCGCCACCATCGAGCAGGCCAACGGCCGCCGCAGCTACGCGGTGCGGCCGGTGGTGCCCGAGGTGCTCGGCGAGCAGCAGCGCATCGCCGACGCCTTCCTGGCCGAGAAGCTGCTGCCCAAGAAAATCAATGCGCTCGACGTGGCGCTGTTCAAGCCTGGAGCCTGAGATGAGTGCCGTCCTCGACCGACCGCAGAACGACGCGCCGCTGGCGATCCCCGGCGGCGTGCGCCTGGAAGTGCGCGGCCTGCACAAGCGCTACGGCGAACGCGAGGTGCTGCGCAACACGCAGCTCGCGATCGAGCCGGGCCAGTTCATCGCCATCGTGGGCCGCAGCGGCTGCGGCAAGAGCACGCTGCTGCGCCTGATCGCCGGTCTGGAGGAGGCCTCGTCCGGCGCGCTCTACACCGACGGCAAGCCGGTCAGCGGCCTGCACGACGACACCCGGATCATGTTCCAGGAGGCGCGCCTCCTGCCCTGGCGCCGCGTGCTCGACAACGTGACGCTGGGCCTGTCGAAGGACGCCAGGGCGCGCGGCAAGGAGGTGCTGGCGCACGTCGGCCTGGCCGACCGCGAGAACGAATGGCCGGCGCGCCTGTCGGGCGGCCAGCGCCAGCGCGTGGCCCTGGCGCGCGCGCTGGTGCACCACCCGCGGCTGCTGCTGCTCGACGAGCCGCTGGGCGCGCTCGACGCGCTCACGCGCATCGAGATGCACCGGCTGATCGAGAACCTGTGGCAGCGCCACCGCTTCACCGCGCTGCTGGTCACGCACGACGTGCAGGAAGCCGTGGCGCTGGCCGACCGCGTGATCCTGATCGAAGACGGGCGCATCGCGCTCGACGAGAACATCGCCCTGGCGCGTCCGCGCTCGCAGGGCGACCCGGCCTTCGCGGCCATCGAAAAACGCATCCTCGACAGGGTGCTGCAAAAGCCCGGGACCACCGAAGAGGCTGAAGGCGGCACCGAAGCAAGCTGGCTCGGCAAGCCCGCGCATGAACTGCGCTGGGCGATCTGAGACGGATGGAACCGTTCGGGCCGAGCCTGTCGAAGCCTCGCGCGGCGCTTCGACAGGCTCAGCGTGAACGGGCTTGTTCTTCTTCCTATCTGAAAGGCTCTTGTATGTCGCAAAACTGGAAATTCGAGACCCTGTCGGTGCACGCCGGCTATTCGCCCGACCCGACCACGCGCGCTGTGGCGCCGCCGATCTACCAGACGGTGGCCTACGCCTTCGACAGCGCGCAGCACGGCGCCGACCTGTTCGACCTCAAGGTGCCGGGCAACATCTACACCCGCATCAACAACCCGACGCAGGACGTGCTCGAGCAGCGCATCGCCGCGCTCGAGGGCGGCATCGCCGCGCTGGCGCTGGCCTCGGGCCAGGCGGCCGTGACCTACGCGATCCAGACCATCGCGGAAGCCGGCGACAACATCATCAGCAGCACGGCGCTCTACGGCGGCACCTACAACCTGTTCGCCCACACGCTGCCGCAGTTCGGCATCACCACGCGCTTCGCCGACCACCGCGATCCGAAGAGCTTCGAGAAGCTGTTCGACGAGAAGACCAAGGCGGTGTTCGTCGAGTCGCTCGGCAACCCGGCCGGCAACGTGACCGACATCGCGGCCATCGCCGAGATCGCGCACCACCATGGCGTGCCGCTGATCGTCGACAACACCGTGCCCTCGCCGTACCTGAGCCGGCCGATCGAGCATGGCGCCGACATCGTCGTGCATTCGCTGACCAAGTACCTCGGCGGGCACGGCACCAGCATCGGCGGCGCGATCGTCGATTCGGGCAAGTTCCCGTGGGCGCAGCACAAAGAGCGCTTCAAGCGCCTGAACGAACCCGATGTGAGCTACCACGGCGTGGTCTACACCGACGCGCTCGGCCCGGCCGCCTACATCGGCCGCGCGCGCGTGGTGCCGCTGCGCAACACGGGTGCCGCGATCTCGCCGTTCAACGCCTTCCTGATCCTGCAGGGCATCGAGACGCTGTCGCTGCGCGTGGAGCGCATCAGCGACAACGCGCTGGCCGTGGCACGGCACCTGAAGGCGAACAAGTCGGTGAAATGGGTCAACTACGCGGCGCTCGAGGACCATCCCGACCATGCGCTGGCGCAGAAGTACCTGGGCGGCAAGGCCAGCGGCGTGCTGACCTTCGGCATCGAGGGCGGCCGCGAGGCGGGCGCGAAGTTCCTCGACGCGCTCAAGCTGTTCACGCGCCTCGTCAACATCGGCGACGTGCGCTCGCTCGCCACCCATCCGGCCTCGACCACGCACCGCCAGCTCTCGCCCGAGGAACTCGCGCGCGCCGGCGTGAGCGAGGAAACCGTGCGCCTGTCGGTCGGCATCGAGCACATCGACGACCTGCGCGCCGACCTCGACCAGGCGCTGGCCGCGGCCGCGGCCTGAAGCCGCGCGAAAGCAAAACCATGACAACACTGCAATCCATTCCCGACGCCGCGCTCGACCAGCTATTCCGCAAGGCGCGCACCGTGCATGCCTTCAAGCCGGTGCCCGTGAGCGACGAGACCATCCGCCAGCTCTACGAGCTGCTGAAGTGGGGCCCGACGGCTTACAACGCCCAGCCCGCGCGCTACGTGTTCGTGCGCAGCGAGGAGGCCAAGGCGAAGCTCAAGCCCGCGCTGTCGTCGGGCAACACCGCGCAGACGCTGGCCGCGGGCGTGACCGTGATCGTGGCGCACGACACGCGCTTCTACGACCACCTGCCGGTGCTGTTTCCGGCCTACGACGCCAAGCCCTTCTTCGAGAAGAGCGCTGAGGCGGCGCAGGCCACGGCGTTCCGCAACAGCAGCCTGCAGGGCGCCTACCTGATCCTCGCGGCGCGCGCGCTCGGCCTCGATGCCGGGCCGCAGTCGGGCTTCAACGCCGAGCTGGTCGACAAGGCCTTCTTCCCCGACGGCCGCTGGCGCGCCAACTTCCTCGTCAACCTCGGCGTGGCCGACCACGCCGGCACCTTCGAGCGCGGGCCGCGGCTCGCGTTCGACGACGTGGCCGAGATCGTCTGAGCGCCACGTTCTTCCTTCACCGATCCATCCATCCACACCATCCAACCAAAGGGAACCATCATGTCCATTCAAGCCATCAACGTGCGCAACCAGTTCAAGGGCAAGGTCCGCGAGATCATCCGCGGCGACGTCGTCTCCGAAGTCGATGTCGAGACCGCCTGGGGCATCGTGACCTCGGTCATCACCACGCGCTCGATCGACGAGCTGCAGCTCAAGGTCGGCTCCGACGTCGTCGCGCTGGTGAAGTCCACCGAAGTGTCGATCGCCAAGCTCTGAATCCCCTGGAGTGCGCGTGGCGCATTCCCCCTCGGCCCGGCGCCAGCGATGGCGTCGGGCTTTTTTTCGTCGGCTCAGAGCGGGACGAGGCGCCAGAAACCGTAGGGGTTGTGGAACAGCGAGTCCGGCCCGTAGGGCTGGTCCTGTGTTTCCTCGATGCGGTAGCCCGGCGCATCGCGCGCGACCGAGAAGGTCTGGCCCGCGCGGATCTCGGGCTCCTCAGCGTAGAGGTAGTGCGTGAACGCGCGCAGCAGCTCGACGGCGGCCGCCATGTCGTCCTGGCCGTCGGTGACCGCATCGCGCAGGCCGAGGTTGTGCATGCCGCAGGAGCTCACGGGCTCGCCCGTGAGGTAGAGCACCAGCGCCCGGTGCGCGAAGAACAGGTGCAGATGCTCGCAGTGGTCGAGCCAGGCCGCCGGCGTGTGGGCGAGGCCGGTGCTCTCGACCTTCACGCCCAGCCCGCCCGCGCGCACCAGCGCGGCACCGGCCTCCATCAGCGAGGTGGCGTTCTCGTGGCTGCCGCCGGAGCCGACGAGGTAGACCACCGAGCGGTGCCCGTCGACGGCCTCCATCTCGGGCGTGTCGCGCCAGTGCGGCGCCGCGGCGCGGAAGGCATGGGGCATGCGCTCGTCGGGGCCTTCGAAGACCAGCTCGCAACTGAAGCGCGTTTGCGCGCACATCAGGATGCGGCCGGCGAACAGGTAGCCGCTGTCGTTCGCGATCAAGTCGCGGAACAGTTCCGTGGTGTCGGCCCAGGGGCCGGGGATGCACAGGACCATCTCGGGGAGGTCGGCGGGCTCGCTCACGTGGGTGCCTTCTCGGTGCTGAAAGCGGCCATTCTGCCGTCGGCCCCGCAGCTCAGTACTTGATCGTGATGCCGGCCTTCACGCCGTTGTTCTGCTTGCCGTCGGACTCGACGCCGGCCGAGAACGAGGTGTTGCCCCCGGTGCTGCCGCCCACCGAGTAGATCGGGCGCGAGCCCGAGGTGTCCATGCCGCCATAGGCCGCGGCGCCGCTGGGGCGCTGCACGCCGATGGTCGCGCCGAGGGTGTCGGCCGATTTCTCGGTGGGCGCGATCTTGGGCGCCACGTAGAGGATGGTGCCGTCGTCGGTCTTCACGGGGAGCTTGGGTTCGTCGGCACAGGCGAGGGTGGCGGCGGCGCAGCCGGCGGCCAGGACCAGGGTGGTCGAGAGGAATCTGCGCATGCGTCGGGGGAGGAGGTCGTCGGGGTTCAGGAGGTGGCCCTGGCGCGCCAGGGCAGGCCCGTCAGGATATCGAAGGCGTGCTCGGTCTCGCCGATCCGGATCACGAAGACGTAATCGTTTGTCAGTCCCTGCTGGCGCGCGCCGAGCACCTTGTAACCGGCGCGTCCCGAGGGCATCTCGTAGGTGGGCCCGAATTCGGCACCCAGCGCGAGCAACTCGCGCGTGGTCCAGGTCTTCAGCAACCGGCCGCCGAGATAGAAGCCGAACGCGGCCTGTGGGCCCGCGGACGACGGCTCCAGCTCGCGGTCGAGCCGCATCAGAGCGACCTGGCCCGCGATCGGGCTCCACGCCAGCAGCAGGCGGCCCGGGTTGAACCAGGGATAGCGGTCGATGGCTTCGTCGCCGGTCTTGCGGACGCGGTAGACCGTGGTCGCCCCGGCGTCGCCCGTGTCGGAGTCGGGTATGCATCGGGCGTAGAAGACACCATCGGGGCCGGCCACGATGTAGGCGATGTTCGACATCGCGCGCGCGGCGAACACGCTGCCGGGCAGCCCGACGATGCCCAAGAGCAGTGCCAGTGAGAGGGATCTGCGTTGCATGAATGCACTCCCGAAGCGGTGGGGCGGGGACTGTAGCGCCGGGCCCGCGGCGCGGCTTCAGCTTCCCTTCAGCCCCTGGAATGACGCTTAGAACGCCCGGTTGTTAAGAATCGACTTTTCAGTCGTTTGAGGATCGCGGACGGGCTCCTACAGTGATGGTCATCGCCACCAACGGCGCATGCATCCATCCCGACAGCAACGCACACCAGGAGCCCGCACACCATGTCCGTGGAAGTTGAAGACCTCGTCCTGCCCGAAGCGCTCGAGAAGGCGCGCGCCCATGCCGCCGAAGCCGGCTGGCCCCATGCCGGCGGGGTGACGCCGCCCGTGGCCTGGCAGCTGGTGCAGGAAGGCAAGGCGGTTCTGGTCGACGTGCGTTCGGGCGAAGAGCGCAAGTTCGTCGGCCACGTGCCCGAGAGCCTGCACGTGGCCTGGGCCACCGGCACCGCGCTCACGCGCAATCCGCGCTTCGTGCGCGAGCTCGAGGCCAGGCTCGCCAAGGACGGCGGCAAGGACGCGGTGGCGCTGCTGCTGTGCCGCAGCGGCAAGCGCTCGGCGCTCGCGGCCGAGGCCGCGGCCAAGGCCGGCTTCTCGCAGGTCTACAACGTGCTCGAAGGCTTCGAGGGCGAGATCGACGGGCAGCAGCACCGCGGCGGCGCCGACGGCTGGCGCTTCCACGGCCTGCCCTGGGTGCAGGACTGATCTCTTCCCACGCACAGAAGGAAGAACGGCCCATGGCCCATTTCGAAGTCGCGGAGATCGTCGCCGCGCTGCATGCGGTGCGCAACGAATGGCGCGACCTGCAGCGCCGCTCGCGCGAACCCGGCGCGCGCGAGTTCCCCTCGCGCGACGCACTGGCCCAGATCGTGGAATCGCTCAAGGGCGCGCTGTTTCCGATGCGGCTCGGCCCGCACGACCTGCGCCACGAGAGCGAGGATTTCTACGTCGGCCACACGCTCGACGCCGCCTTGCAGGCGCTGCTGACGCAGGCACGGCTGGAACTGCATTTCAATGCGCGCCATGTGCCGCGCAGCGTGAGCGAGATCGACGAGGCCGCCACCGCGGCGGTGCGCAACTTCGCGAACCGCCTGCCCGAGCTGCGCCGGCTGCTCGACAGCGACGTGCTCGCCGCCTACCAGGGCGACCCGGCCGCGCGCAGCGTCGACGAGGTGCTGCTGTGCTATCCGGGCGTGCTCGCGATGATCCATCACCGGCTCGCGCACGAGCTCTACCGCCTCGACCTGCCGCTGCTGGCGCGCATCGTGGCCGAGCTCGCGCACGGGCAGACCGGCATCGACATCCATCCGGGCGCGCGCATCGATGCCGGCTTCTTCATCGACCACGGCACCGGTGTCGTGATCGGCGAGACCGCGGTCATCGGCAAGCGCGTGCGGCTCTACCAGGCCGTGACGCTGGGCGCCAAGCGCTTTCCGACCGACACCGAGGGCAACCTGCAGAAGGGCCTGCCGCGCCATCCGGTGGTGGAGGACGACGTCGTGATCTACGCCGGCGCCACCATCCTCGGGCGCGTCACGCTCGGCAAGGGGGCCGTCATCGGCGGCAATGTCTGGATCACCGACGACGTGCCGCCGGGCGCGAGCGTCACGCAGGCCAGCCTGCAGAAGAACAACGCACCGAGGGGGTGAACACACCATGAATGCATTCGTCGAAGATTTCGGAGTCGCCGTGCGGCAGTTGCGCGAGGCCCATGGCTGGTCGCAGGAGCAGCTCGCGGAGCGCTCGGACCTCAACCGCTCCTACGTGGGCGAGGTGGAGCGCGGCCGCGTGATCCCCTCGATCGTCACCGCGCACAAGCTCGCCACCGCGCTCGAGGTCAACATCGTCCATCTGCTCTCGCGCTGCGAGCAGCTCGGCCAGTCGCGCCTGGCACGCCGGATCAACTTGGCGGCTATAGCCTGTTGAGGGGAAACCCTTGGCGCCGGGACACTCCCGCCGTCAGTCGCGTTCGTCCCTTTTCTTCATTCCCACGGCCTTTCGGAGTCGCCGGCACCGCATGCGGTGACCCGGTGGGCCTGACCACATCGGAGTTTTCTTCATGACCGCAACCGTCGGTGGAACCACCGCGCTCGGCGACAACGCCGCAAGGCAGTTGGCCAATGCCACCAAGACCGTTCCCCAGCTCGAGACCATCAGCCCGCGCTGGCTGACACACCTGCTGCAATGGGTGCCGGTGGAGGCGGGCATCTACCGCGTCAACAAGGTCAAGAACCCCGAGTCGATCAAGGTCACCTGCACCTCGCGCGAGGAAGAGAACCAGCTGCCGCGCACCTTCGTCGACTACGAGGAGAACCCGCGCGAGCACTACCTCAATGCCGTGAGCACCGTGCTCGACGTGCACACCCGCATCTCCGACCTCTACAGCAGCCCGCACGACCAGATCAAGGAACAGCTGCGCCTGACGATCGAGACGATCAAGGAGAACCAGGAGAGCGAGCTCATCAACAACCCCGACTACGGCCTGCTGGCCCAGGTCAGCGAAGAGCAGCGCATCTTCCCGCTGACCGGCGCGCCCACGCCCGACGATCTCGACGAGCTGCTGACCAAGGTCTGGAAGGAGCCGGCCTTCTTCCTCACGCACCCGCTGGCGATTGCCGCCTTCGGCCGCGAAGCCACGCGCCGCGGCACGCCGCCGCCGACCGTGAGCCTGTTCGGCTCGCAGTTCATCACCTGGCGCGGCATTCCGCTGATCCCGTCGAACAAGGTGCCGGTGGCCGACGGCAAGAGCAAGATCCTGCTGCTGCGCGTGGGCGACAAGCGCCAGGGCGTGGTCGGCCTGTTCCAGCCGGGCCTCGCGGGCGAACAGAGCCCGGGCCTGTCGGTGCGCTTCATGGGCATCAACAACCATGCGATCGCGTCGTACCTGATCTCGCTGTACTGCTCGCTCGCGGTGCTGACCACCGACGCGCTCGCGGTGCTCGACGACGTGGAGATCGGCAAGTACCACGACTATCCCGACACCTACAAGTAAGCCGCGGTGAGCTCCCCACTGACTCCAGGCGGCCTGCCTTCGGTGCCGTCGTCCGCCGAGGCGCCGTTCGATCCGGCGCTGCTCGCGCGCATGGCGAGCGCGATGTTCGCGGCGCTGCCGGGC
>NZ_JBZAYE010001179.1:0-1098 GCF_058244205.1 Variovorax sp. 20P10.2.4 | reverse complement strand
AACCACCTGGGCGGTCTGTCGACCGGCGGCCTCGTGATCTGGATCGACCGCATGACCGACTGGTCGGGCCGGCACGTGATCCAGGGCCTGGCGGCCGAGTTCATGGACCGCCTGGGCCGCGAGGCCGTCGCGGGCCCGCCGCGCGAGGACTGGGGTTCGCGCGACGCCGCCAAGGCCGAGCACTGGTCGCTGCGCACCGCCGCCTTCCATGGCGTGGTCACCCATTCGCCGACCATCGACCCCGAGATGCTCAAGGGCGTGTATCACCAGATGGTGCGCGAGGCCGGCGTCGACCTAATCCTGCATGGCTGGATGGTCGCGCCGATCGCCGAGGCCGGGCGCGTGACCGGCGCCGTGTTCGAGAGCAAGCAGGGCCGGCGCGCCATCCTCGCGCGCGTGGTGGTCGACACCACGGGCGAGGGCGACCTCTACGCCGCCGCGGGCGCGGCCTTCTCGTCCGACATCGATGCGCACGACATCCACCACTGCATCAACACCTCGTGGCTGTTCGCGGGCGTCGACATGCGGCGCTGGCTCGACTTCCGCGCGCACCAGCCGCAGGCCTACTCGGCACTGCTGGCACAGGGGCGCGAGACGCTGGGCAGCTTCGAGAAGCCCATCGTCTCCTGGCGCGACGACGTCGCCACCTTCCTCGGTCCGCGCAAGTCGGGCTTCAGCGCGCTCGACGTCGACGAGATGACGCAGGTCGAATGGGAGTCGCGCCGCAGCATGGCCGAGCACCTGGCCTTCTACCGCGCGCATGCGCCGGGCTTCGAGCAGGCCTGGACTATGCTGATGGCGCCGCAGATCGGCACCCGGCATGGCCGACGCCTCGCGGGCGTGAAGAGCGTGCGGCGCGCGGACTGGGACGCGGGCGCGGTCGAGGCCGACGAGATCGGCATCAGCCCCAGCCCCTCGCCGAAGTTCCCGAACATCTCGGTGCCCTACGGCGCGCTGGTGCCCGAGCGGCTCGACGGCGTGCTCGCCGCGGGCAAGCACATCTCGTGCGACACCAACTCGCACGGCTTCATGCGCGAGATCCCGCAATGCTGGCTCACGGGCCAGGCGGCCGGCACCGCGGCCGCGCTGGCGGCCGAC
>NZ_JBZAYE010001178.1:0-1102 GCF_058244205.1 Variovorax sp. 20P10.2.4 | reverse complement strand
GCGCGGCCGTTGCCCACGAGTTGGGGATCGCCGCCGGCAGCCTGGCCGCCACCTACCACCAGCACCGTGCGGCCGGCGAAATCGTGCCTTGTTTCTGAGAACGTTTCCATATCGATTCCAAGGTTAAAGTGAGCGCGCGGGAGGCCGCAATCCATGGAACGTTTGCATAAGGGAAAACTATGAGCCGAACGCCCAGCCAGGCAGTCTCTCTGCGCGACGTGGCGCGCGCCGCCGAGACCTCGGTGGCCACCGTCTCGCGCGTGCTCAACCACAGCGGCTACGTCAGCGCCGAGGTGCGCAAGCGCGTCGAGAAGGCCGCGCAGGGCATCGGCTACGTGCCGAACTTCAGCGCGCGGCACCTGAAGACCGGGCGCAGCAAGGCGATCGGCTTCATGGTCTCGAACATGGCCAATCCCTTCCTCTCGGCCTTCTTCGCGGCGGTCGAGGCGCGGCTGCAGTCCGAGGGCTTCTCGGTGCTGGTCGGCAGCACCTTCGACCAGCCGCAGCGCGAGGCGCAGCTGCTGCACCTGTTCGAGAACCGGCGGCTCGAGGGCGTGTTCGTCTCGCCGAGCCGGGAGGACCTGCCCGCGGCACAGGACGCCTTCGCGCGCTGCAAGCTGCCGCTGGTGGTGCTCGACCGCGAGACCGGCTTCGAGGCCGACGCGGTCTGCCAGGACCACCGCCAGGGCGTGGCCACGGCGGTCGACTACCTGGTGTCGCTGGGCCACCGGCGCATCGCGCTGTTCGGTCCCAATCCCGCGATCCGGCCCGGGCGCGAGAAGCTGCTCGGCTACCGCGACGGCCTGCGGCGCGCGGGCCTCGGCTATGACGAGGCGCTGGTGTGCATGCTGAGCTCGGCCATCGAGTCCTCGGCCGCGCAGATGGACGCGATGCTCGCGCTCGCGGCACCGCCCACCGCGCTGATCGCGCTCGGCACGCGGCTGCTGTCGGGCGCGCTGCGCAGCGCGCGCGAACGCGGCCTGCGCATTCCGGCGCAGCTGTCGGTGGTGGGCATCGGCACCGACGATGCCTTCGCGCTGATGGACCCGCCGCTGACCACCTTGCGCTTCGACATCGAGGGCGCCGCGCATGCCGCGGCCGA
>NZ_JBZAYE010001177.1:0-1108 GCF_058244205.1 Variovorax sp. 20P10.2.4 | reverse complement strand
GCGGGCCGGGTCGCGGGCATCGTCACCGCGCCGATCCACAAAGAGGCGCTGGCGGCCGCCGGCCTGCGCTATCCGGGCCATACCGAGATCCTGGCCGAGCGCACCGGCTGCAAGGTCGCGATGATGCTGGCCAACGACGAACTGCGCACCGTGCTCGTGACGGTCCATTGCGCGCTGCGCGAGGCCATCGAACGCGCGGACTTCGCGGCGCAGATGTCGGCGATCCGGCTCGCGCACCAGGGCGCCCGGGCCTTCGGCATCGCGGCGCCGCGCGTCGCGGTGGCTGGGCTCAATCCGCATGCGGGCGAGGGCGGTCTGTTCGGCGACGAGGAGCAACGCACCATCGCGCCCGCGATCGCCGCCGCGCGGCGCGAGGGCATCGACGCCAGCGGCCCCTGGCCAGGCGACACGGTGTTCATGCAGGCGCGCCAGGGCCGCTTCGACGTGGTGGTGGCGCAGTACCACGACCAGGGGCTGATCCCGGTCAAGTACCTCGGGCTCGACAAGGGCGTCAACATCACGCTCGGCCTGCCTTTCGTGCGCACCAGCCCCGACCACGGCACCGCCTTCGACATCGCGGGGCGCGGCATCGCCGACGCCGCCAGCCTCGAGGCCGCGCTCGACATGGCCGCGCGCCTGGCGGCCGCCAACGGCACCACGAGAAAGACCCGACCATGAGCGGCTTCGAATTCATCTTCATGCTCACGCGCCACGACCGCACCGTGGCCGACGCGGCACGGCACCTGGCGACGGCGCTCGCGGCCGGCGTGCGCCACATCGGCTTCAAGGACATCGGGCTGCCGATGGCCGAGCTCGAGGGCCTGCATCGCACCCTCCGCGCGCACGGTGCCTCGAGCTACCTCGAGGTGGTCTCGCTCGACCGCGACAGCGAGATCGCCTCGGTCGAGATGGCCTGCCGGCTCGGCGTCGACCACCTGCTCGGCGGCACGCATGTCGACGACGTGCTGCCGTTGCTCGAGGGCACGGGCATCCGCTACTACCCGTTCGCGGGCCGGGTCTCGGGGCATCCGAGCGTGCTCGGCGGTTCCATCGAGGAGATCGTGGCCAGCGCCCGCGCCATCGCCAGCCGGCCCGGCGTGGCGGGGCT
>NZ_JBZAYE010001176.1:0-1108 GCF_058244205.1 Variovorax sp. 20P10.2.4 | reverse complement strand
GCGGCGCAAGCGCGATGCGGTGCGCGCCTTCACGAGCCAGTTGCGGCGCGATCCATCGACCGGCGCGCCGCCGGTGCTGCGCGCCACCACGCTGGCGCGCGCGCAGCGGCCGTATGAAGTGGTCTTCCTGTGAGCGGCGACACTCACCGCCCGTACTTCGACGCGCTTTACACGGCCAGCGAGGATCCGTACGCGCTGCGCGCGCGCTGGTACGAGGCGCGCAAACGCGCGGTGCTGCTCGCCGCATTGCCGCGGCCGCACTTTCGGGACGCGTTCGAGCCCGGCTGCGGCATCGGCGAACTCACGCTGGAACTGGCCCCGCGCTGCGACCGGCTGCTCGCGAGCGATTTCTCGGCGCAGGCGGTGACGACCGCGCGACGGCGCACGGCCGGGCTCGGCCATGTGGAGGTGCGGCAGCAGACGCTGCCCGAGGACTGGCCGCTCGAGCCACAGCCGGGCCCCGGCCGTTTCGATCTGATCGTGCTCAGCGAGATCGGCTACTTTCTGGATCGCGAGGCCATGGGCCGCGTGGCCGCCTGCTGCGAACGCACGCTGGATGCCGACGGCACGCTGGTGGCCTGCGACTGGCGCCCCGACTTCGCGCAACGCAGCCTCTCGACCGCCGACGTGCACGGCGCACTGGCCGCGCTCGGCCTGGCGCGGCTGGTGCTGCACGAGGAGGACGACTTCGTGTTGCAGGTGTGGGCGCGCGACGCGCGCTCGGTCGCCGAGCGCGAAGGCATCCGCTGATTGCATCGCCATCGCGGGCGCACGCGGCCTGAACCGCCACCGCCCGCCACACACCTCGATGCATCCCTGTGGCGTCGCCGACGACGGACAGCACTGACGCAGGCCGCTTGGCTTTTCTTACCCGGGGTGCACGCGGCGCGCGCAGCATGGTTTTCATCTTCATCCACACAGGAGCGATGACCATGCCAAGAGGCGACAAGTCGTCCTACACGGACAAGCAGAAACGCAAGGCCGAACACATCGAAGACGGCTACGAGAAACGCGGGGTCGGCAAGGGCGAGGCCGAGCGCCGAGCCTGGGCCACCGTCAATGCCGAGACCGGCGGCGGCAAGAAGAGCGGCTCGGGCCGCGGCAAGGC
>NZ_JBZAYE010001175.1:0-1111 GCF_058244205.1 Variovorax sp. 20P10.2.4 | reverse complement strand
CATCGGCCGGGGCGCCGCACCGGCCTGCCAGTCGGCCAGCGTGCGCACCACGAAGCCGTCCTGCAGCGCATGCACCGTGGGCAGGTCGTGCGGCCCGTCGACCAGGATGCGGCCGATGACCCAGAGCCAGCGCGTGGGCGCCTCGATGCGCGCGCCGGGCGCGTCGAAGTCGGCCGGCAGCTCGCCGTGCCAGCCCGGCGGCACGAGCACGAAGGAACGCGCCGCCGTGCCCGTGAGCCGCTGGCCGATGTGGGCGAAGGGGTTCGTATAGAAGTCGAGCAGGCCCAGCACGTAGTAGCGCCCCGCGGTGTCGGGCACGTCGATCACCAGCGGGCCCGCGCCGAGGTCGAGCCAGGCGTTGGTGTAGAGCGTGTCGTTGTTCGGCGTCACGACGCGGCTCTTGCCCGGGCCCAGCAGCTTGCGCGCATGGGTGAACACGTTGCACCAGCGTTGCGGTGCCGGTGCCTCTCCGGCGGTCTCGCAGCGTTGCGGCGAGGTGGCCGCGCGCATGCGGCACATCTCGTACAGCGGCCAGGCGTAGACCACGGCCTCCTCGGCCAGGGTGTCGGTCCCGGCGTCGATCGTTGCGGCCATGGCGTCAGTACTCCCGCGGCTGCAGGGCCGGGATGCGCCAGGCGCGCACGCCTTCGCGCGGGTGGTACATGCGCAGGATCAGGTAGAAGCGGCCGGCCGGCGCGGGCAGCCAGTTGGCGGCATCGGCGGGCCGTGCGTGGCCCAGCACCAGTTCCAGGCTGCCGTCGGCGCCGCGTCGCAGGCCCTGCGTGCGGTCGCCGATCGCATGGCGGCCGATCGCGTTGGGATAGAGGAAGCGGTCGCTGTCGTAGAGCGTCACCGACCAGAAGGCGTCGGCCGGCGGCATGTCGTCGGCCTCGAAGCGCATCGCGTAGCGGCGCCGGCCATCGAGCGGCTCCAGCGTCGCGTCGTGGTGCGAGGCGGCGTACACGGCCTCGCTGGTGGCCAGCGCGCCCAGGCCCAGGTAGGCGGTGCGCGCGCGGCCGAGGAACTCGTTGCCGTAGCGGCCGGTGGCGGGCGTCATGGCCCAGGCCTTGGGCCGGTGGTGCCGGCCCACCGCGCCGACCAGCCGCACGCC
>NZ_JBZAYE010001174.1:0-1112 GCF_058244205.1 Variovorax sp. 20P10.2.4 | reverse complement strand
CGCCCGCGCCCGAGCGCCGAGGCTGGCTCGACAAGCTCAAGACCGGCCTGCGCAAGACCGGCACCGGCATCCAGGCGGTGTTCGTCAATGCCCAGATCGACGAGGCGCTCTACGAAGAGCTCGAATCCGCGCTGCTGATGGCCGACGCCGGCGTGAAGGCCACCGAATACCTGCTCGACGACCTGCGCCGCCGCGTGAAGAGCCAGATGGCGACCGACGCGTCACAGGTCAAGCGCCTGCTGGCCGAGGCCATCGCCGACCTGCTGCGCCCGCTCGAGAAGCCGCTGGAGATCGGCCGCCACACGCCCACCGTGATCATGGTCGCGGGCGTGAACGGCGCGGGCAAGACCACCTCCATCGGCAAGCTCACCAAGCACCTGGCCAACGAAGGCGCCTCGGTGCTGCTGGCTGCGGCCGACACCTTCCGTGCCGCGGCGCGCGAGCAGCTGCTGGTCTGGGCCGACCGCAACACGGTCGAGATCGTGAGCCAGGAAGGCGGCGACCCTTCCGCCGTGAGCTTCGACGCGGTGAACGCCGGCAAGGCGCGCGGCAAGGACGTGGTGCTGGTCGACACCGCCGGACGGCTGCCGACCCAGCTGCACCTGATGGACGAGCTCAAGAAGATCAAGCGCGTGGTCAACAAGGCCGACGCGACCGCGCCGCACGAGGTGCTGCTGGTGATCGACGGCAACACCGGCCAGAACGCGCTGGCGCAGGTCAAGGCCTTCGACGAGACGCTGGGCCTGACCGGGCTGGTCGTGACCAAGCTCGACGGCACGGCCAAGGGCGGCGTGCTGTGCGCGATCGCACGCGAGCGGCCGATCCCGGTCTACTTCATCGGCGTGGGCGAAAAGCTCGAGGACCTCGAAACCTTCGACGCACGCGAGTTCGCGCAGGCGCTGCTGGGCAACTGAGGGGCGCCCGCTCCCTCAACGAGCGAGCACCGCCTCGCTCATCGCCTCGAGCAGCCGGTTCGCCACCACCGGCTTGAACAGCACCGGCACGCGCGACTCGCGCACGCGCAGCAGCCGGTCGGGCGAGGTCTCGCCGGTGATCAACAAGAGCGGCGTGGCACCGTCGCCGGCCCGGCTCAGGCGCAGGCCTGCATCGAG
>NZ_JBZAYE010001173.1:0-1115 GCF_058244205.1 Variovorax sp. 20P10.2.4 | reverse complement strand
AAGGAGCAGCGCGAGTTCGACGCCCTCCCCGCGCTGATCGAATCGCTGGAAAGCGAGCAGAAGCGCGTCGCGGAAATCCTGGCGCTCGACGGCGGTGCGATCTACGCCACCGACGCCTCGCGCGCCACCGAGCTGGCGGCCCGCCATGCCCAGATCGACGACGAACTGCTGACCGCGATGGAGCGACAGGAAGAACTGGGCGCCAGCCGCTGAGTCCGCGTGCCGTCCGACGCCGGACGGCCGCGACCTCGGCTATACATGCGGCACCCAGTCCAGACAACAGAAAGCGCCGGGGGAGTCCACCGCATGCCGTTCATTCCAGCGTACCTCGGTCGTTCGACGGCGGCGGCCCTGCTGCTCGTCCTCGGCGCCTGCGCCCAATTGCCCCAGAACGTGGACCGCCCGGTGTCCACCGCGCTGGCCGCCCCGGCCGGCACGGCCCTGGCCACGCTGGTCCAGGAGCGCCGCCGGGCCGACGCGGCGCGCTACGAATCGGGCTTCCTGCTGCTCGCGGGCCCGCAGGCGGCCTACGGCAGCCGGCTGGCGCTGATCGACGGCGCCCAGAAGACGCTGGACCTCCAGTACTACGCCATCCACGTCGACGCCAGCACCGGGCGCCTGGTACGCGGCCTGCGCGCCGCGGCCGAGCGCGGCGTGCGGGTGCGCATCCTGCTCGACGACTTCCACAGCACCGGACGCGACGCGCTGGTGCTGGGCCTGGCCTTCGTGCCGAACATCGAGCTGCGGCTGTTCAACCCGCTCGCGGGCGCGCGCGGCTCGACCTTCAGCCGGCTGCTGAATTCGGCCGGCGACGCCTCGCGCATCCAGCAGCGCATGCACAACAAGCTGTTCCTGGCCGACAACGTGCTGGGCGTGACCGGCGGGCGCAACCTCGGCGACGCCTACTTCGGCAATTCACTCAACGGCAACTTCATCGACGTCGACGTGCTCGCGGCCGGCCCGATCGTGCAGGACCTCTCGCGCAGCTTCGACAGCTACTGGAACAACGAGCGCGCCTACCCGGCGCAGTCGCTGGTCTCGCGCGAGGAGCTGCAGGCGATCCGCGACCGCGCGCGCCAGACCGACCGGGAGCTGGCCGAGGAATCGGCCCGCGC
>NZ_JBZAYE010001172.1:0-1117 GCF_058244205.1 Variovorax sp. 20P10.2.4 | reverse complement strand
TCGCCGCGCGCATCGCCGCGGCGCACGGCGACATCGACGTGCTGGTGAACAACGCCGGCATCTCCGCGCGTTCGAAGTTCGACGAGCCCGGCGCGCGCGAGGCCTGGGACCGCGTGCTGTCGGTCAACCTGCAGGGCGTGTTCAACGTCACGCAGGCCTTCGTGCCCGCGCTCAAGCGCACGCACGGCAGCATCGTCAACCTGTCGTCGATCGTGGCCTTCGGCGCGGGCATCTCCTCGGCCGGCTACGTGGTGGCCAAGGGCGGCGTGCGCTCGCTCACGCAGGTGCTGGCGCGCGACCTCGCGCCCTGGGGCGTGCGCGTGAACGCGGTGGCGCCCGGACTCATGGTGACCGACATGACGGCCGGCCAGCGCGAGACCGAGCACGGCACCGACTGGTACATGAGCCGCGTGCTCACCAAGCGCCACGGCGAGGCCGACGAGATCGCCGGGCCGGTGGTCTTCCTCGCCTCCTCGATGGCCAGCTACGTCAATGGCGTGGTGCTGCCGGTCGACGGCGGCTACCTCGCGGCCTGAGCGCCGCGCTTCGACGGAACAACGATGAACAACAGCAGTGATGACAACAAGCCGCTGGTCCTGGTGACCGGTGGCGCCAGCGGCATGGGCCGCGCCATCGTCGAGCGCCTGGCGCGCGACGGCTGGCGCGTGGTGATGGCCGACTACAACGGCGAGCTGGCCGAGCGCGAGACCCAGGTGCTGCGCGCTGCCGGCCTCGATGTCGACTACCGCGCCATCGACCTGACCGACGAGGCCGCGGTGCGCGCGATGGTGCAGTCGCTGCCGCCGCTCGCCGCGCTGGTGAACAACGCCGGCATCTTCGACGAGCGCGCCTTCATGGACGTGAGCTCGGCCGACTTCCGCCGCATGTACGAGGTGAACCTGCTCGCGGTGGCCACGCTCACGCAGGAGGCCGCGCGCAAGATGGCCGACGGCGCGCGCATCGTCAACATCGCCTCGCGCGCCTACCTGGGCGCGAAGAACCATCCGCACTACGTGGCCTCGAAGGCCGCGCTGGTGGGCTACACGCGCGCCAGCGCGATGGAGCTCGCGCCGCGCGGCATTCTCGTCAACGCGATCGCGCCGGGCCTGATCGACAC
>NZ_JBZAYE010001171.1:0-1122 GCF_058244205.1 Variovorax sp. 20P10.2.4 | reverse complement strand
GCAGGCGATCGGCCTGGGCCTGGCGCCCGTGGGCAGCGATGGAACGCTGCCGGCGGGCCAGGCCTCGTCCGCGGGACTGCGGCTGGCCGACGACTACCTGGTGGAGGCAGGCAGCGCGATCCCGTTCGGCTTCTCCGCGACCGTGACCCGGGTCGCGCCGGGGCAGAAGATCGGCGGCCCCCTGGTGCCGATCATTTCGGCGCAGAAACCGCTGACGCTGGCCGCGGACTGGGTGATTCCGCCGGGCGTGGCTTCGGCGCAGTTCAGCACCGCGCCTTTCTTCGCGGGACCGGGCACGCGCGTGCCCAAGGGTGCGGTCATGACGGCCCTCAACCTCGCGGGCAGCGCCACGGTCACGGTGGCGGCCGATGCCTTCCCCGACGGCATCCCGGTCAAGCCCGTGACGACGGTGTACGCGGCCGGCGCCCTCGTCGCGCAGCCGCTGGTGATCGCGGCGGGCACGCTGCTGCAGCCCGGCACGACGCTGCCGGTCGACGTGGCGGTCAAGCCGGTGCTGACGCTGCGCGGCGCGCTGTTCGAGAGCGGCTTCGCCCACTACGAGATCCACGGCCATGACGGCGTGACGCTGCCCGCCGGCGCGACGCTGGACGTGGCCATGCCGGTCTACCGCTGGGACGGCAGCCGGCAGGCGCCGGCCACCGGCACCGACCCCGCGCAGGCCCTGCAGCGCTGGACCCCGCCGCTGTACGAGGAACATCCCGACAGCGCACGGCTCGCGCAGCGCCTCGGCGCCGACCTGGTGCTGCTCGCCGGCTCCGCGTACGACGCGAGTTCGCCCATCGTGCTGGGCGAGGGCTCGACGCTGTCGGTCGATCCCGGCCAGTCCATCTCGCTCTTGAGCAGCGGCGGCCAGGTCACGCTCGAGGGCCGCGTGAACGCCTGGGGCGGCGCGATCGCGGTGAACACGCGCTACCCGTTCTTCCACGGGGCGGCCAGCAGCTTCGTCGATGGCCGGTCGATCTGGGTCGGCGAGCATGCGGTGCTCGATGCCGCGGCGCGCGCCTACGTGGCGCACGACAGCGAAGGCCGCGCCTACGGCGTCGCGCCCGATGGCGGTTCGATCACGCTCGGGCCCACCGACGACTTCGTCGTCATCCGCCC
>NZ_JBZAYE010001170.1:0-1138 GCF_058244205.1 Variovorax sp. 20P10.2.4 | reverse complement strand
GAGGGCACGGGCCGCTCGATGGGCAGCGGCGACAGGTCGGCGGGCATGGTGGTCAGCGCCGACTGGATGTCGATCGGGATCTCCACGCTGACCGGGCCGGTAGGGGCCGTCAGCGCGAGCTGCACCGCGCGCTTGAGCGTGCCGAGCACGGTCTCGACGCTGCGCACGCGCAGCGCCGCCTTCGACACCGCCTTGAGCATGGTGAGCTGGTCGGGCGCCTCGTGGATGTACGACATGCCCTTGTCGAGGTAGGGCGTCTCGATCTGCCCGGTGATGTGCAGCAGCGGCGCGCCGGCGGTCAGCGCCTCGACCAGGCTGCCCGCGATGTTGCCCGCGGCCGGGCCGGTGCTGGTGATGCACACGCCCAGGCTCGCGGTGGAGCGTGCATAGGCGTCGGCCATGTTGCCCGCGCCGGCCTCGCCGCGCGCCGAGACGAAGCGGATCGTGCCGCGCTGCGCGAAGGCATCGAGGATCGGCATGTTGTGGATCGAGATCACGCCGAAGGCGGCCTTGACGCCGCACTGCTCGAGGAAGGCGGCGACGACCGCGCCGACGGTCACGGGGCTGTTGTTGTTCTGGGGGTTATGCATGGCGGGAGTGGCCTCCGGAGATGTCGATGTGGCTGCCGGTCGTGTACGACGCGAGCGGCGAGGCCAGGAAAAGAATCGCGCGCGCGGCTTCGGTCGGAAGCCCCAGGCGACCCAGCGGGATGTGTTTGGTCTTCGCGAGCTGGCCGCTCCAGGCGGCCCAGTCCAGCGACTTGTCTTCGCGCGCCTCGAAGCGGCGGCGCCACTGGCCCGACTCGACCAGGCCGATCAGGATGCCGTTGACGCGCACGCCCTGCGGCGCGAACTCGGTCGCCATCGAGCGCACCAGGTTCAGCAGGCCCGCGCGCGCGGCCGAGGTCGCGACCATGTGCGGCTCGGGCTGGCGCGCCAGCAGCGAGTTGGCGCAGACGATGGCGGCATCGCCGAGCACGGCGCGCTGCGCCGCGAGCTGCGGCAGGAAGGCGCGCGTGGGATGGATCACCGAGAAGAACTTCAGGTGCAGCTCCTGCGTCCATGCCTCGTCGTCGGTGTCGGCGAAGGTCGAGACCCGGCCCTGCCCCGCGTTGTTGACCAGCATCGAGGCCGAGCCG
>NZ_JBZAYE010000117.1:0-16107 GCF_058244205.1 Variovorax sp. 20P10.2.4 | reverse complement strand
CGCTGCCCCATTCGCAGTCGCTGGCGCTGGCGCGCGCGGACGACGGCGCCTTCAGCCTCCAGGTCGAGGAAAGCAAGTAAGCCATGCTCTACAAGCGCAATCCCCAGCTCAACAAGAACGGCGAGCTCATCCACCTGCTGTCGATCGAGGGCCTGCCCAGGGACATCCTCACCCACATCCTCGACACCGCCGCCAACTTCACGAGCGTGAGCGACCGCGAAGTGAAGAAGGTGCCGCTCTTGCGCGGCAAGAGCGTGTTCAACCTGTTCTTCGAGAACAGCACGCGCACCCGCACCACCTTCGAGATCGCGGCCAAGCGGCTGTCGGCCGACGTCATCAACCTCGACATCGCGCGCTCCTCGGCGAGCAAGGGCGAGTCGCTGCTCGACACCATCGCCAACCTGAGCGCGATGGCGGCCGACCTGTTCGTGGTGCGCCACAGCGAGTCGGGCGCGCCCTACCTGATCGCGCAGCACGTCGCGCCGCACGTGCACGTGGTGAACGCCGGCGACGGCCGCCACGCGCACCCGACGCAGGGGCTGCTCGACATGTACACCATCCGCCACTACAAGAAGGATTTCGCCAACCTCACGGTGGCAATCGTCGGCGACGTGGTGCATTCGCGCGTGGCGCGCTCCGACATCCACGCGCTCACCACGCTGGGCTGCGCCGAGGTGCGCGTGGTCGGCCCCAAGACCCTGGTGCCCGGCGACATGGCCGGCATGGGCGTGCGCGTGTGCCACACGCTCGAGGAGGGCATCAAGGACTGCGACGTGGTCATCATGCTGCGGCTGCAGAACGAGCGCATGAGCGGCGCGATGCTGCCGTCGTCGCAGGAGTTCTTCAAGACCTACGGCCTCACGCCCGAGAAGCTGCAGCTCGCCAAGCCCGACGCCATCGTGATGCACCCGGGCCCGATCAACCGCGGCGTCGAGATCGACTCGGCCGTGGTCGATGGCCGGCAGAGCGTCATCCTCCCGCAGGTCACCTTCGGCATCGCCGTGCGGATGGCGGTCATGAGCATCGTGGCAGGTAACGAAGCATAGACATGTTGCTCGCCCCCAGTCTTCGCGCACTTCGTGTCGCTTCGCCAACCCCCTACCGGGGGCAACACCAGTGGCCCGGCGAAGCCGGTTCCACGGTGTTTCCCGACAAGGCCATGACCGTCACCGGACGTACAGACGCATGAACATCCACATCACCAACGGCCGCGTGGTCGACCCCGCATCGGGCGCCGACGAGACGGCCGACATCGCCGTCGCCGACGGAAAGATCGCCGGCATCGGCAACAGCATCCCCGCCGGCTTCAAGGCCGAGCGCACCCTCGACGCCACCGGCTGCATCGTCGCGCCCGGCCTGGTCGACCTCGCCGCGCGGCTGCGCGAGCCCGGCTACGAGCACGAGGGCATGCTCGAGAGCGAGATGGCCGCGGCCGTGGCCGGCGGCGTCACCAGCCTGGTGTGCCCGCCCGACACCGACCCCGTGCTCGACGAGCCCGGCCTGGTCGAGATGCTGACCTTCCGCGCCGGCAAGCTGCCGGGCGCGCGCCTGTTCCCGCTCGGCGCCCTCACGCGCGGCCTGGCCGGCGGCGTGCTGACCGAGATGGCCGAGCTCACCGAGCGCGGCTGCGTCGGCTTCAGCCAGGCCGACGTGCCGCTGGCCGATACGCAGGTGCTGCAGCGCGCGATGCTCTATGCGAGCACCTTCGGCTACACCGTGTGGCTGCGCCCGCAGGACCGCGACCTCGGCAAGGGCGTGGCCGCCAGCGGCGCGCTCGCCACCCGGCTCGGCCTCTCGGGCGTGCCGGTGGCGGCCGAGACCATCGCGATCTTCACCATCGTCGAGCTGATGCGCAGCACCAAGGCGCGCGTGCACCTGTGCCGCCTCTCGAGCGCCGCGGGGCTCGCGCTGGTTCGCGCCGCCAAGGCCGAGGGCCTGCCGCTGAGCTGCGACGTCAGCATCAACTCGCTGCACCTGGCCGACACCGACATCGGCTACTTCGACAGCCGCGCGCGCCTGAGCCCGCCGCTGCGCCAGCAGGGCGACCGCGACGCGCTCTCGGCCGCGCTGGCCGACGGCACCATCGACGCGCTGGTGTCCGACCACACGCCGGTCGAAGCCGATGCCAAGAACCTGCCGTTCGCCGAGAGCGAGCCCGGCGCCACCGGCCTCGAGCTGCTGCTGCCGCTGGCGCTGCAATGGGGCGAGCGCAGCGGCGCGGGCCTCGTGCGCGCGCTCGAGGCGATCACGAGCGCGCCCGCGCGGCTGCTGCCCGCGACCGAAGCCTGTGCCGGCATCGGTCGCCTCGCCGTCGGCGGGCCGGCCGACCTGTGCGTCTTCGATCCGTCCCTCGAATGGCAGGTCACGCCCGAGGCGCTGCGCAGCCAGGGCAAGTACACGCCGTTCGGCGGCTATGCCATGCAGGGCCGCGCGCGCCACACCCTCGTGGCCGGGCGCGTGGTGCACGGCTGAGCCGCGTTCCGGCGCGCGACGACGACAACAACAACAGGAAGAAGGCGGTCGGGCCGATGCTGCATTCACTCAAGGCACTGCGCCGGCTGCTGCATGCGATCGCGCATGCCGTCGCCGGCTGGTGGACCATCCGCTTCACCTTCCCGGGCCTCGACCAGGCCGAGCGCAACGCGCGCGTGCAGGCCTGGGCCGCGCGCATGCTCGAGATCATGGGCATCACCCTGCGCGTGCAGGGCACGCCGCCCGCGCACGGGCCGGTGCTGCTGATCTGCAACCACCTCTCGTGGCTCGACATCACGGTGATCCACGCGGCGCGCCACGTGCGCTTCGTGTCGAAGTCCGACGTCAAGCACTGGCCGCTGATCGGTACGCTGTCGAGCGGCGCGGGCACGCTCTACATCGAGCGCGAACGCCGCCGCGACGCGCTGCGCGTGGTGCACCACATGACCGACGCGCTGCGCAACGGCGACATGATCGCGGTGTTCCCCGAGGGCACCACCAGCGACGGTCGCGGCCTGCTGCCGTTCCACGCCAACCTGCTGCAGGCCGCGATCTCCTCGGGCGCGCCCGTGGTGCCGGCCGCGCTGCGCTTCGCCGATGCCGCCACCGGCGAGACCAGCCAGGCGCCGCGCTACATCGACGACGACAACCTCGCCACCTCGCTGTGGAACACGCTGCGCGCGCCGCCGCTCTTGGCCATCGTGCGCTTCGGCGAGCCGCAGTCCTCGTACAGCCGCGAGCGCCGCACCTGGGCGCAGACGCTGCACGAGGACGTGCAGCAACTGCGTCGCGACACGCACTGAGCGGGTTCAGCGAGCCGCCTGCAGCGTCCGCGGCATGACGGCCGACGGGTTGTAGCCGCGCCGATCTGTGGGCACCACCAGCACGTCGCCCGTGGCCCAGCACAGCACGCGCTGCGCGACGCTGCCGAAGAAGAAATCGGCCAGCGGATGGGCGCGCCGCTTGCCGACCACGAGCAACTCGGCGCGTGCGTGCTGCTGCTGCACCGTGGCCTGCCGCGCCGGGTCGCCGCGGCCGATGGTCGACAGCACGCGGTTGCGCCGCGCGCTCGATGAATCGGTCAGCGAGAACAGCCGCTCGCGCGCCTGCCGCTGGCAGTCGTGGCGGTAGGTCCTGATGGCGTGGTCCGAGACCTCGGCATAGCGCAGCTTGCTTTCGTGCATCGTGTTGAGCGCATGGAACAGCTCGAGCGCGGCGTCGGCGTCGAGGCCATGGGCCAGGCTCACGAGTTCGTGCGATGCGGGCGTGAAGTCCACGGCCACCAGGATGCGGCCGTAGCGTGGCCGCGCGGCCAGCCGCGTCACGAGCACCGGGCAGCGCAGTTGCCGCAGCAGGCGCTCCACGGGCTGGCCCGTGAAGAAGGCGCCGGGCGAACGGTCGCGCTCGTGCCGCAGCACCACGAGGTCGGCGTGGCGCGCTTCATCCACGATCTGCGCGAGGCCGCCGCTCGATATCGCCACCTGCTTGACCAGCACATCGAAGCGCGCGGCCATGGCGCGGGCCAGGGCCGCGAGCGCGGCGGCCGCTTCGGCGTGCGCCAGCGGTGCGAGGCTCGCGGGCGCGTACATGAGCTTGAGCAGCGCGCCGTGGTCCGCCGCGAGCCGGGCGGCCCGTTCGACAGCGTGCTGGCTGCGTGCCGACAGATCGGTGAGGGCAAGGATGGATTGAAAGCAAGGCGTGCCGGAAGCGGCGTTGCCGTCGGGACGCACGTGCTCCCGCTGAACCTGGGGGTGATGCATGACGCACTCCATTCGAACGCGCCCCTGATGACGGGGCGCAGTCACGCAGGGCGAGGGCCCGGCGGTCGATGGTCTGCGTTGAAGGTGAAGGGAAGGAGGTGGACCGCCGGGCTCAGGAATGTGCGGGCGTTGGCCGAGCCGCCGCCGTCATCCACGCACGCGCCAGCGTGCAGCCGCCGAAGCGGAACGCCTGGGTGTGGAACAGCGAGTGAGCATGCATGCGGCGGAGTCTAGGCCGGATGCGGCCGGCACCCGCTCAGTACCCGCACGGCCTTTGCCGGATTGAAGGGGCGCCATGCACGCCAAAAAAAAGCGCGCCCCGAGGGACGCGCATCGGTGCACGAGGCACCGGAGGAGTAGAGGAAGAGCAAACGTAAAAGAGACGAGCGCGGGTCAGAGAATCCCGAAGATCTTGAGACCGATGATCACGGTGATCGGCACGCCGCAGGCCCAGAGGATGAGGCTTTTCATGAAGGTTCTCCTGTGTTGTGAATGGCTTGCAGATTCACACGCGGAGAGGGCCGCGCATTGCAAGAGAACCGAGGCACCGTGCGTGGGCAGGTGCCTACATCTTCAGCCGCGTGCTGCAGGCGCCTCGGGCGGCACGTAGCCGAGCCGGCGCGAGATCTCGAGCGCGCAGGCGCGCAGCGGCACCGCCACGCGGCCTTCCCAGTCGCTGTCGAAGGTGGCCTCGGGGCCCATCGCGGTGATGCCCAGCACGATGTTGTGGGTCGAGTCGAACACCGGCGCGCAGAAGGCGTCGATGCCCGGGATCGGCTGGCCCAGCGTGCGCGACATGCCGTGCATGCGCGTCTCCACCAGCAGCGCCTCGAGCTGCGACTGCGACAGCTCCTCGGTGCCGCGGCCGCCGGCCGGGCCGCGCAGGCGCGCGAGATCGTCCACCATCATCTTCTCGACCACCTTGGGCGGCAGGTAGGCCGCGAACAGCCGGCCCGTGGCCGTGTAGGCCAGCGACATCACGGTGCCGGTGCGCAGGTTCACGTGCAGCGGATGGATCGGTTCCTCGAGCCGCACCACGGTCGGCCCGAAGTTGCCCCAGACCGCGACCGCGATGCTCTGCTCGGTTTCCGAGGCCAGCGCCTCGATCAGCGGCGAGGCCTCCTTGATCGGATCGAGCCGCTGCAGCTTGGCCAGCCCGAGCTGCAGCGCCAGCGGGCCCAGCTCGTAGCGGCCCGCGCTGTCCTGCACCACGAAGCCGACCTTGAGAAAGCTCACCAGGTACGGATGGGCCTTGCCCACCGGCACGCCGGCGGCCTTGCCGAGGTCGCGCAAGGCCATGGGCGCGACATGCCGCCCGAGGGCGACGAGCAGCTGGGTTCCTATTTCGACGGATTGGATGCCACGTCTCGGCTTTTCCATGGGGCGCCCGGCGTGGGGGTTGAGAGTGGGGGCGAGTATAGCCATCAGGGTTTCTACTGATATTGTCGTGTTCAATCGACGATGACTGATCATCTGATAGTAACTAAACGACTTGACCATATCAATGTCGCTGCCTAAACTTCGCGGCAACTTAAGTCCTACAGAAACAAGGCAGACAGGCAGAGATGGAACAGAACACGTTGGAATGCGATGTGCTCGTCGTCGGCAGCGGCGCCTCGGGCATGGCGACCGCGATCACGGCGGCGTCGCAGGGTTTGAAGGTGCTGGTGGTCGAGAAGGAACCGCGCTTCGGCGGCACCACCGCGCGTTCGGGCGGCTGGCTGTGGATTCCGGGCACGCGCCTGGCCACGGAGCAGGGCATCCACGAGCCGGCCGGCGCCGCGCTCGACTACATGAAGCACGAGACCACCACCCACTTCGACGCGGCGCGCGTGAGCGCCTTCCTCGAGATGGGCCCGAAGGCGATCGACTTCTTCACGCGCAACACCTGCGTGCAGTTCGACATGCCGCCGGTGTTCCCCGACTACCACGCCGAGGCGCCCGGCGGCCAGCCGGGCGGGCGCTCGATGGTCACGCGTCCCTTCGACGGCCGCGAGCTCGGTCCGCGCATCAAGCAGCTCGCGCCGCCGCTGCCCGAGCTCACGGTGTTCGGGATGATGTTGGGCTCGGGCCCCGAGATCAAACACTTCATGCGGGCCTTCAAGTCGCCGACCTCGTTCTGGTACGTGACCAAGCGACTGAGCCGGCACTTCCTCGACGTGCTGCGCCATGGCCGCGGCATGACCCTGACCAACGGCAACGCGCTCGCGGGCCGGCTCGCCAAGGCCGCGATGGACCAGAACATTCCCGTGTGGCTCTCCTCGCCCGTGAAGAAGCTCGTGGTCGAGTACGACGGCGTGTCGGGCGCGGTGGTGCAGCACGAGGGCAAGAGCGTGCGCGTGGTGGCCAAGCGCGGTGTGGTGCTGGCCTGCGGTGGTTTTCCTTATGACGTGGAGCGCCGCAAGCAACTGTTTCCGCATGCGCCCACCGGCAAGGAGCACTACTCGCCATCGCCTTCCACCAACACCGGCGACGGCCTGCGGCTGGCCGAAGCCGTGGGCGGCCGCGTCGACGGCACCATCCCGCATGCCGCAGCCTGGGTGCCGGCCTCGGTCACCACGCGGCCCGACGGCACCAAGGGCGTGATGCCGCACTTCATCGACCGCGCCAAGCCCGGCGTGATCGCGGTCACGCCCAAGGGCAAGCGCTTCGCCAACGAGGGCAACTCGTACCACGACTTCGTGCAGGCGATGGTCAAGGCCTGCGCCGGCGAGCCCGAGGTCACGGCCTGGCTGCTGTGCGACCACAAGGCGCTGCGCGACTACGGCCTGGGCTGCGTGGCGCCGGCGCCGCTGCCGATCGGCCGGCACCTCAAGAGCGGCTACCTCAAGCACGGCGCCAGCATCGGCGAGCTCGCGAAGCAGATCGGCATCGCGCCCGCGGTGCTCGAGGCCACGGTGAAGGAATTCAACGACAGCGCGCGCACCGGCGACGATCCGCTGTTCGGCAAGGGCAGCAAGGCCTACAACCGCTACCAGGGCGACGCCAACGTCACGCCCAACCCCTGCGTGGCGCCGCTGGAGCACGGCCCCTACTACGCGATCAAGCTCGTGGTCGGCGACATCGGCACCTTCGCCGGCCTGGTGGTCGACGAGAAGACCCGCGTGCTCGACGTCAACCGCCAGCCGATCAAGGGCCTCTACGCGGTTGGCAACGACGCGGCCAGCGTGATGGGCGGCAACTACCCGGGCGCCGGCATCACGCTCGGCCCGGCGCTGACCTTCGGCTACGTCGCGGGCCTGCAGGTGGCGCAGGGCGCCACGGTCGCCGCCGCGTTGCAGGTCGAACAGCGCGAGGCCGTGCCCGTGCGCCGCACCGCCTGAGACCTCTTCCCTTCAACCAAGCTCATTCATCAGAAGGAACCCTCCCGATGGCCTTTCCTCCCCACGTCGCGCCGCGCCTGCTCGAAGGCCGCCTTGCGCTGATCACAGGCGCCGGCCAGGGCAACGGCCGCGCGCTCGCGCTGGGCCTGGCGCAGGCCGGCGCGCGCGTCGTCGTCACCGACATGAACGAGGCCACCGTGGGCGAGACCGCGCAGCTGGTGCGCGACGAAGGCGGCCAGGCCTGGTCCTTCGTGCTCGACGTGACCTCGCCCGAGGCCTGCCATGCGCTGGCGGTTCGCGTGGGCGACGAGATCGGCGCCATCGACCTGCTGGTGAACAACGCCGGCATCATCATCCGCGAGGGCACGGCCAGCCCCAATGCCGCGGCCAACTGGAAGAAGACGCTCGACGTCAACGTGCACGGCACCTTCAACGTCACCCATGCCTGGCTCGGCGCGATCAAGGCCACGAAGGGCGCGGTGATCAACATCGCCTCGATCGCCGCCTATGCGGGGCAGGGCGCGAGCCTCGGCTATTCGCCCTCGAAGGGCGCGATCAAGATGTTCACGCAGTCGCTCGCGCAGGAGCTCGCGCCCTTCGGCGTGCGCGTCAACGCGCTCGCGCCCGGCGTGATCGAGACGCCGATGACCGCCGCCACGCGCGAGAACCCGCAGCGCCTCGAATCCTTCATGACGCGCATCCCGATGGGCCGCGTCGGCCAGACCGAGGACCTCGTGGGCCCGGTGATCTTCCTCGCGAGCGACATGTCGCGCTACGTCACCGGCATCACCCTGCCGGTGGACGGCGGCTTCCTCGCGGTCTGAGCCTTCCGCCGCTTTTTCGCTTTCCCGACCGTCAATCCTCCAGGAGACAAAGAATGAAGACCTTCCGTCTGTACAAGACCTTGCTCGCGAGCGCCGCCTTCTGCGCGTTCGCCGCCGGTGCCTCGGCGCAGGACATCAAGCTCGGCTACAACGGCGACCTCTCGGCCTCGCCCTCGGCGCAGAGCGGCCAGGCCGCGGTGCTCGGCATGGAAGCCGCGATCGCCGACCTCAACGCCGCCGGCGGCGTGCTCGGCCGCAAGTTCACGCTGGTCACGCGCGACGACGTGTCGGCACCGCCCAAGTCGATCCAGAACATGAGCGACCTGATCGACAACGAGAAGGTGGTGGCGGTGTTCGGCCCCACCAATTCGGGCAACGCCATGGCCTGGAAGCACATCGCCAACCAGAAGAAGATCCCGGTGCTGGGCAACGTGGGCTCGGGCACCGACATCACCAAGCCGATGAGCGCGGGCGCCGACAACTACATGTTCCGCGTCTCGATGGTCGACCGCGAGCAGGTCGCGGCGCTGATGGCCTACGTGAAGAAGAACACCGCCGCCTCGAAGGTGGTGGGCCTGATGGCCGAGACCACCGGCTACGGCCAGGGCGGCCTCAAGGACATGGAGGAGATCGCCAAGCTGCAGGACATCAAGATCGCGGCCACCGAGCGCTTCGGCGTCGGCGACACCGACATGACCTCGCAGCTGTCGAAGATGAAGGCCGCCAACGTCGACACCGTGGTGGTGTGGGCGCAGGGCACGCCGATCGCGCAGCTGGTGCGCAGCATGGAGAAGATCAACTACTTCCCGCTGACGCTGACCTCCTGGGCCGCCGACAACATCACCTTCTACGACGCGGCCGGCAAGGCGCTGGCCGAGAAGCCGATCTTCATGCGCACCGTGAGCGAGACCCGCACGCCCGCGCAGCAGAAACTCTTCGACCGCATCGGCAGCAAGCTCAAGGCGCCCGGTTCGTTCTCGTTCGCGCTGCATGGCTACGACTCGGTGCTGCTGCTCGCGCAGGCGATGAAGCAGGCCAACGGCACCGACGGCGCCGCCGTGCGCGCCGCGCTGGAAGACCTCAAGACCCCGGTGCAGGGCGTGCTCAAGACCTACGAGAAGCCCTTCAGCAAGACCAACCACGAGGCGCTGACCGCCAAGGACCTGGTCTGGATCCGCTGGAAGGACGGCAAGCTGCTGCCCTACAGCGACGCGCTGATCCAGGGCCTGAACCCGGCCGACTTCAAGCAGTAAGAGCAAAAAGGAAGCGAGGCCGGCGCGCCCGCGCGGTGCCCGGCCTCGCCTCGCAACGGAGATACACACATGGTTGAAGCGCTCCTGCAGGCGCTCATCAGCGGGCTCGCCGTCGGCGGTGCCTATGCGCTGGTGGCACTGGGATTCAGCATCACGTTCACCACCACCAAGACGCTGAACTTCTCGCACGGCGAGTTCGTCTCGGCCGGCGCCTTCATCGGCATGAGCGCCCTGTTCCTGGTCCTGGGCAAGCCGCTGGCCTCCACCACCTTCGGCGATGCCGTGCCCGGCGCCGGCGCGCAGCTGTTCGCGCTGCTGGCGGCGCTCGGCGTGATGGGCCTCTTGGGCTGGCTGCTCTACGTGCTCGGCGTGCGGCCGTTCGCGGGCCGCCCCGGCATGGCCTGGGTGATGAGCACGCTGGGCTTCGGCGTGATCCTGCAGAGCGTGGGGCTCGCGATCTGGGGCCCGAAGCCGGTGGTGGTGCCCGCGCCCGTGGGCGACACCGTGATCCGCATGTTCGGCGTCGGCGTGCGGCCGCAGGAGCTGCTGACCCTGGGCGTGGCCGTGGTCGTGATGTTCGGCTTCGACCGCGTGATGAACCGCACCATGGTCGGCAAGGCCATGCGCGCGGTGGCGCAGAACGGCAACGTGGCCAGCCTCATGGGCATCAACACCAACGCCATGATGATCGGCGCCTTCGTCGTCAGCTCGGCGCTGGCGGGCCTGTCGGGCTTCCTGCTCGCGCCGATCGCGCAGGCCTCGCTGTTCATGGGGCTCACCGTCGGCCTCAAGGGCTTCTCGGGCGCGATGATCGGCGGCCTCAGCAATCCGCGCGGCTGCGTCATCGGCGGCTTCCTGCTCGGCGTGCTCGAGTCGATGGTCAATCTCTGGCAGGCGCAGTGGCGCGAGGTGGCGGTGTTCGCGCTGGTGATCCTGGTGCTGGCCTTCCGGCCCACGGGCCTGTTCGGCAGCCGCGCGGTGGAGAAGGTATGAAGCGCCTGGTCCATCCCCTGGCCGTGGTCGCGGTCGCCGCGGCGCTGATCGGCATCGTCTCGCTGTTCGGCAACGACTACTACCTGCGCATCGCCTTCATGATGTGCGTCTACTACCTGTGCGCGGCCGGCATGAACGTGCTGGTCGGCTACGCGGGGCAGAAATCGCTGGGCCAGGCCGGCCTGTTCGCGGCCGGCGCCTACGGCGTCGCGCTGCTGACCTCGCGCACCGACATGGACCCCTGGCTCGCGCTGCTGCTCGCGGCCGTGATCTCGGGCCTGTGCGGCGTGCTGATCGCACTGCCCTCGCTGCGCGTGAAGGGCCCCTACCTCGCGATGGTCACGCTGGCCTTCGGCATCGTGGTCGAGAAGCTGGTCGGCGAATGGACCGATGTGTTCGGCGGCGCGCAGGGCATCTACGGCATCCGCCCGTTGACCTGGAAGGGCGCGCCGCTCGACACCACGCAATGGGTGGTGCTGGGCATCGTGCTGAGCGCCGCGCTGCACCTGCTGCTGCGCAACCTGCTGCAGGGCCGCTTCGGCCGCGCGCTGCTGTCGCTGCAGGCCGACGAGATCGCCTCCTCGTCGGTGGGCGTGCGCGTCTACCGCGCCAAGGTCATGGCCTTCGTGGTCGCGGCCGTCACCTGCGGCATCGCGGGCGCGCTGGTGGCGCAACAGAACCAGTACATCAACTCCGACTTCATCACCTTCCACCTGTCGATCTTCATCCTGCTGCTGGTGCTGTTCGGCGGGGCGGGCTCGATGTACGGACCGATCGTGGGCGCGGTGCTGCTCACGCTGACCGACGCGCTGCTCGCACGCTGGCCCTCGGCGCAGCATTTCCTCTACGGCTTCCTGCTGCTGTTCGCGCTCTACGTCATGCCCGGCGGCGTGGTGGGGCTGGTCGACAAGTGGGTGAGCCGCTCGCGCCACCGCGGCGAGGGCGCCGGCGGCCAGGGCGTGCCGGGGCAGATCGGCCCGGGCGGCGAGGGCGAGCTGCTGGTGGTGCAGGGCGTGACCAAGTCCTATGGCGGCGTGAAGCCGGCGCAGGACGTGTCGTTCAGCCTGCAGCGCGGCCACATCCATGCGCTGATCGGGCCCAACGGCGCGGGCAAGAGCACCATGATCAACATGCTCACGGGCGTGATCCAGCCCGATGCCGGCGCGATCCGCTTCCTCGGCGAGAACATCGTGGGCCGGCCCGCGCACACCATCTGCTGCCTCGGCATGGGCCGCACCTTCCAGAACCTGCGGCTTTTCGCCGAGCTCTCGGTGCTCGACAACGTGATGCTGGGCCGGCACAGCCGCATGAGCAACGGTTTCCTGTCCTCGCTGCTGGCCTGGCCCACGGCCGGCAAGCAGGAACGCGAGACGCGCGAGCGCGCGCTGCAGCTGCTCGACCTGGTCGGCCTCGGCCACCTCGCGCACTGGCCCGCGGGCAGCCTGCCCTACGGCCTGCAGCGGCGCGTGGAGCTGGCGCGCGCGCTGGCCACCGAGCCGCAGCTGCTGCTGCTCGACGAACCGGCGGCCGGCCTCAATCCGCAGGAGACCGCCGAGCTCGGCGAACTGCTGCTGCGCATCGGCAAGTGCGGCGTCTCGATCCTGATGGTCGAGCACCACATGGACCTGGTGATGTCGATCTCGGACCACGTCATCGTGCTCGACTACGGCATCAAGATCGCCGAGGGCCGGCCGGCCGAGGTGCAGGCCAATCCGCGCGTGGTCGAGGCCTACCTGGGCGTCGACGACGAGGCCGATCACGCGCCGCACGGCCTGCAGCCGCAGCCCGCCTGAGCGAAAGGACCCCCACCATCATGTTGAAGATCGAATCGGTGAAGGTCTCGTACGGCGCCATCGAGGCCGTCAAGGGCGTGAGCCTCGAAGTGCGCGCGGGCGAGGTCGTCACCATCATCGGCGCCAACGGCGCCGGCAAGAGCACCCTGCTCAAGAGCATCGTCGGCCTCGAGCCCGTGGCCCAGGGCCGCGTGCTGATCGACGGCAAGGACTGCACGCAGGTGCCGCCGCACCAGCGCGTGGGCCTGGGCGTGGCGCTGTCGCCCGAGGGTCGCGGCGTGTTCCCCGACCAGACCGTGCGCGAAAACCTGATGCTCGGCGCCTACTCGCGCCGCGCCGACAAGGCCTTCGTCGACAACGCCATCGAACGCGAGTTCGCGCGCTTCCCGCGCCTGAAGGAACGCCAGCACCAGCCCGCGGGCACCCTGTCGGGCGGCGAGCAGCAGATGCTGGCCATTGCACGCGCGCTCATGAGCGATCCGCGGCTGCTGCTGCTCGACGAACCCTCGCTGGGCCTCGCGCCGCTGATCATCAAGGACATCTTCGATGCCATCCGCCAGCTGCGCAGCTCGGGCCTCACCATCCTGCTGGTGGAGCAGATGGCCAAGCAGGCGCTCGGCGTGGCCGACCGCGCCTACGTGCTCGAGACCGGCTGCATCACGCTCGAGGGTTCCGGCCGCGAGCTGCTCGACAACCCCAAGGTGAAGTCGGCCTACCTCGGCACGCACTGACCCCAACGTCCAACCCTTCCCAAGGAAACCCAATGACCGCACCCGCCACCAAGAAATTCGCCAGCCAGGCCGACCTCGAGGAGAAGAAGGTCTCGTTCACGCGCCTCTCGGAGAACGCCTATGCCTACACGGCCGAGGGCGACCCGAACACCGGCATCTTCATCGGCGACGAGGCCGTGATGGTGGTCGACACCCAGGCCACGCCCGCGATGGCGCAGGACGTGATCCGCCGCATCCGCGAGGTCACGCCGCTGCCGATCAAGTACGTGCTGCTGTCGCACTACCACGCGGTGCGCGTGCTCGGCGCCTCGGCCTATTTCAAGGAAGGCGCCGAGCAGATCATCGCCAGCCGCGACACCTACGACCTGATCGTCGAGCGTGGCGAGCAGGACAAGGCCAGCGAGATCGGCCGCTTCCCGCGCCTGTTCCGCAACGTCGAGTCGGTGCCGCCGGGCCTGACCTGGCCCACCATGACCTTCGACGGCACCATGAGCGTGTGGCTCGGCAAGAAGCTCGAGGTGAAGATCGCGCAGGTCGGCCGCGGCCACACCAAGGGCGACACCATCGCCTACCTGGAAGACCAGAAGATCTGCTTCGCAGGCGACCTGGTCGAATACCAGAGCACCGCCTACGCGGGCGACTGCTACTTCCGCGACTGGCCCACCACGCTCGACCGCCTGGCCGGCTTCGGCTTCGAGAAGCTGGTGCCGGGCCGCGGCGCCGCGCTCGAGAACGCCACCGACGTGCGCAAGGCCATCGCCTCCACGCGCGCCTTCATCTCCGACGTCTACACGCTGGTCAACAACGGCGTGGCGCAGGGCAAGACGCTCAACGTCATCTACAAGGAGACCGTGGCCGCGCTACGCCCGACCTACGGCCACTGGGTGATCTTCGACCACTGCATGCCCTTCGACGTGACGCGCGCCTACGACGAGGCCACCGGCCACGTGCATCCGCGCATCTGGACCGCCGAGCGCGACATCGAGATGTGGAACGCGCTGGAAAGCTGAGGTGAAGCGCAGCGCGGCCGCGCCGGTCGCCACGCCGGCCTCGGTGCAGGGCTGGATGCTGCTGGCCATGGTGCTGTGGGGCGTCAACGTCTCGGCCGTGAAGGCGCTCACCGCCTCCTTCGAGGCGCTGCCGCTGGCGGCGCTGCGCATGGCGGTGGCCTGCGTCGCGCTCAGCGCCGTCGTGCTGTGGCGGCGCGGCGGGCTGCCGCTGCTCGGGGCGCGCCAGCTGGCCGCGATGGCCGGCTGCGCCTTCCTCATGGTGTACGCCAACCAGATCCTGTTCGCGCACGGGCTGCAGCGCTCCACCGCCACCAACGGCGCGCTGATCATGGCGCTGAGCCCGCTGGTGTCGGCGCTGATGGCCGCGCTGGTGTTCCGCGAGCCGCTCACGCCGCGCCGCCTGCTCGGCGTGGCGCTGGGCTTCGCGGGCGTGGCGGCCGTGGTGCTGAGCCATCCGGGCGCCACGCTCTCGCATGCCGGCCTCGGCGACCTGATGCTCGCGCTGTCGGTCATCAGCTTCGCGGTCGGCGGCGTCGGCGTGCAGCGGCTCGCGCGGCAGCTCGATCCGCTGTCGATGAGCTGGGTCATCTACCTGATCGGCACCGCGATGCTGATCGTGCATGCCGCGCTCGGGCCCTCTCCGCTGGGCGCGGCGCAACTCTTTCCGGGTGCGTGGCCCTGGGTGCTGGTGCTGTTCTCGGGCGTGGCCGCCACCGCGGCCGGCAACCTGATCTGGAACCGGTCGATCTCCGTCATCGGCATCGCGCGCACCGCCGTGTTCCTCTACTGGGTGCCGGTGTTCGGCGTCGGCTTCGCGGCGCTGCTGCTGGGCGAGACGCTGACCGTCTGGCACCTGTTCGGCTTCGCCGCCGTGATGGGCGGCACCTGGCTCGGCACGCGGCCGGCCAGGCCTTCTTCCTGAGTCATCCATGTCCGATCCGCTTCCCCTGCTGTTCCAGCCGCTGCGCCTGCGCGGACTCGAGCTGTCCAACCGCGTCGTGATCTCGCCCATGTGCCAGCACGCGGCCGAGCGCGGCCATGCCACGCCCTGGCACCTGGTGCACCTGGGCAAGTTCGCGCTCGGCGGCGCCGCGCTGATCCTCACCGAGAGCACCGCGGTCGATCCGCGCGGGCGCATCGGCACCGCCGACCTCGGCCTGTGGAAGGACAGCCAGGTCGCGCCGCTCAAGGCCGTGGTCGATTTCGTGCACGCGCAGGGCGGCGCCATCGGCGTGCAGCTCGCGCATGCGGGCCGCAAGTCGGGCAGCGAGCCGCTGTGGGAAGGCGGCGCGGCCTTGAGCGCGCAGACCATGGCCGCCGACGAGGAGCCCTGGGAGCGCCTGGGCCCGAGCCCGCTCGCGGCCGGCCCGGGCTGGTCGGCCCCGCGCGCGCTCGGCCTCGACGAGATCGAGGCCGTGGTGCAACGCTTCGTCGATGCCGCGCGGCGCGCCGACGAAGCGGGCTTCGACGTGGTCGAGCTGCACTTCGGCCATGGCTACCTGGTCGCGAGTTTTCTCTCGCCCAATGCCAACCGGCGCGACGACGCCTATGGCGGCAGCCGCGACAAGCGCATGGCGCTCGCGCTCGAGATCGCGCGCCGCGTGCGCGCCGCCTGGCCCGAGCACAAGCCGCTGTTCTGCCGCCTGTCGGCGGTCGACGGCACGCTCGACGGCTGGAGTCTCGACGACTCGGTGGTGCTGTCGCGCGCGCTCGGTGACTGCGGCGTCGACGTCATCGACTGCTCCTCGGGCGGCCTCACCGAGGAGACGCGTGCCTTGCCCGTGCCGCGCGGCCTGGGCTTCCAGGTGCCGTTCTCGGCGCGCATCCGGCGCGAGGCCGGCGTGACCACGCAGGCCGTGGGAATGATCGTCGACGCGCGCCAGGCCGAGGCCGTGCTCGCCGCCGGCGATGCCGACCTGGTCGCGCTGGGCCGCGAGGCGCTGTTCGA
>NZ_JBZAYE010001169.1:0-1142 GCF_058244205.1 Variovorax sp. 20P10.2.4 | reverse complement strand
ATGCCGGGCTTTTTCTTTGGGGGCGGGTGGAAACGAGTCCGAAGACTCGAAAAACTCAGCCCTTCACCTCGAGCCGGTTGTCGACCGAGGTCACACCCTGCACGCCCTTGGCGATCTGCTCGGCGCGCTCCTTGGCGGCGGCGCTCGGCGCGGGCCCCTGCAGGCTCACGGCACCGGCCTTGGTGTCGACATCGATCTTGATGGCGCTGAGGTCGGGATCCTTCGCCAGGCCGGCCGAGATGGCGGCGGTGATGGCCGCGTCGTCCACCGTGTTCGCGACGGCGCTGCCGGCGTCCTTCACGGCTTCCTTCGCGTTGGCGGCACCCTCCTTCACGCTCTGCGAATCGATCCGGGTCTTGGCCTCCTCGGCCATCTTCACGGTCTTGTCGCGCGCGGTGTCGACGGCCTGCTCGGTGCGCGCCACGGCGCTGTCGAGCTTCTCGCCGGCGGTGCGGCCATCGTTCTTGTCGCAGGCGGCCAGCGCGAGGCTGCCGCCGGCGATCGCCAGCACGGCGAGCCAGGTGCGCGTGCGCGAAGCGGACGGCTGTATCGAAATGGTCATGGGAACCTCCACATCGATGGAATGAAAAGAAAAAAGGCTGCGCCCTCGCGGGCCGCAGCCATGTCACCTCAGAGCTTGTCGGCGCCGGACTTGATCGCGTCCTTGGCCTTTTCCTTCACGTCGCCGTAGGTGCTCTGCACCTTGCCGGCGGCCTGGTCGGCAACGCCTTCGCCTTCGAGCTTCTCGTTGCCCACGACCTTGCCGGCGACTTCCTTGAGCTTGCCCTTGGCCTGGTCGACGCGGCCTGCCACTTGATCCTTGTTCATTGCGATGTCCTTCCTGATTCGGTCACGAAGCACCCGGAGATCGGGCGCATGGGCCGGCGGCCCATGACGTCAATCTAGCGACGGGATCGAGCCTCCGCGCCGCGACGGCGGCTCGAAGCGCTGTAGGACAACCGGGCCCGGCCGGGGTCAGGCGGAGACGATCCAGCCCTCGAGCGGATCGATGTCCGTGGGCAGGCCGTAGCCGGGGCCCGCGCTGTCCGTGCGCTGCAGGCCCCAGGCGGCCTGCACCAGGCACAGCACGGCATCGAGGTCATCGCCACGCGGGTCGTCGAGCAGTTCGCGGCGTTGCCCGG
>NZ_JBZAYE010001168.1:0-1150 GCF_058244205.1 Variovorax sp. 20P10.2.4 | reverse complement strand
AGCTTCACCACGTCGGCCACGGTGCCCAGCGCCACCAGCGGCAGCAGCGCGTCGAGCTTGGGCTGCGTCGCCACGTCGAACACGCCGCGCCGGCGCAGCTCGGAGCGCAGCGCGAGCAGCACGTAGAACATCACGCCGACGCCGGCGATGCACTTGCTCTCGAAGCCGCAGTCGGGATGGTTGGGATTCACCAGCACGTCGGCCACCGGCAGCTCGGGGCCGGGCAGGTGGTGGTCGGTCACCAGCACCTGCAGGCCGCGCGCCTTGGCGGCGGCCACGCCGTCGACGCTGGCGATGCCGTTGTCGACCGTGATCAGCATGTCGGCGCCGCTCGCGGCCACGCGCTCGGCGATCGGCGGCGTGAGGCCGTAGCCGTCGACCACGCGGTCGGGCACGAGGTAGCTCACGTTCTTCGCGCCCAGCAGGCGCAGGCCGCGCACGCCGACCGCACAGGCGGTGGCGCCGTCGCAGTCGTAGTCGGCCACGATGCACAGGCGCTTGTCGGCGGCCATCGCGTCGGCCAGCAGCACCGCGGCCTCGTGCGTGCCGCGCAGGGTGTCGGGCGGCAGCAGGCGCGCCAGGCCGTCGTCGAGCTCGTCCTTGGCGCTGACGCCGCGCGCATGCGCGATGCCGGCCAGCGTGGCCTCGTCGACCGCGGCGGTGAAGCCCTGCACCGCATAGTTGCTGGTATGGACCTTCATCACGAGCGCGGTGCGCGCGTTGATGGCGCGCTCGTAGTCCTGCGGATGGGTGCGGTTGGTGGTGCCGACCTCGACCATCTGCGCGCCCGCGCTGGCCATCACGTCGGGCATGCGGAAGGCGCCGCCGATCTCGACCAGTTCGCCGCGCGAGACGATCACCTCGCGCTCGCGCGCCAGCGCCGCGATGGTCAGCAGCACCGCGGCCGCGTTGTTGTTGACCACGGTCGCAGCCTCGGCGCCGGTGATGGTGCGCAGCAGGTCTTCCACCAGCGAGTCGCGGTCGCCGCGGCTGCCGGTGGCGAGGTCGTACTCGAGGTTGTTGGGCGAGGTCATGACCTCGAGCAGCCGCTGCAGCGCGGCATCGGCCAGCAGCGCGCGGCCGAGGTTGGTGTGGATGACGGTGCCGGTGAGGTTGAGCACGCTGCGCATGCGCGGCGCGAGGCGTTGCG
>NZ_JBZAYE010001167.1:0-1152 GCF_058244205.1 Variovorax sp. 20P10.2.4 | reverse complement strand
GTGGCCGCCGCCCGCCGTGCCGCGCGGCTCGGCATCGAGGGCATCGAGATCCATGCCGCGCATGGCTACCTGCTGCACCAGTTCCTGTCGCCGCTGGCCAACCACCGCGACGACGCCTACGGCGGCAGCCTCGAGAACCGGCTGCGCTTTCCGCTCGAGGTGTTCGACGCGGTGCGCGCCGTCTTCCCGGCCGAGCGGCCCGTGTGGGTGCGCGTGTCGGCGGTCGACTGGGTGGAAGGCGGCTGGGACCTCGAGGGCACCGTGGCCTTCGCCAAGGCACTCGAGGCGCGTGGCTGCGCGGCCATCCATGTCTCGAGCGGCGGCGTGTCGCCGAAGCAGGCGATCGCGCTGGGCGCGGGCTACCAGGTGCCGTTCGCCGAACGCGTGAAGGCCGAGGTCGGCATCCCGGTGATCGCGGTCGGCCTGATCACCGAGCCGCGGCAGGCCGAGGCCATCCTCGCCGAGGGCAGGGCCGACGCCATCTCGCTGGCGCGCGCGATCCTCTACGACCCGCGCTGGCCCTGGCACGCGGCCGCCGAACTCGGCGCGCAGGTGAAGGCGCCCGTGCAGTACTGGCGCTCGCAGCCGCGCGAGTTCAAGGACCTGTTCGAGAACGCGAAGTTCGGGGCGCGCTGAACGCCTTCAGCGCAGCGCCTCGATCCAGAACAAGGTCTGCCGCACCTCGATCGCCTCGCCCGCCTGCTGCCGGCGATGCAGCTGCGCGAGCGCATCGCGCGTGCCCTCGACCGTGAAGTCGGGGCAGACATAGGGCACGTTCTTCAGGTACCAGGCGAAGGCGCCCACGTCGGCGAAGCGCAGCAGCTCGGCGCCCGCCTCGGCGCGCAGGATCTCGAAGCCCGCGCGCTCGAGCTGGCGCCGCGCGATGTCGAGTCGCCACTCGGGCGGTGGCGCGGCCGGTGCAAGGCCCGCGAGCCGGTAGTGGTCGGCATTGAAGTCCGAGGCCACCTGCTGCGTGAGGAAGTGGCCGCCGCGCGCGAGCACGCGCGCCACCTCGGCCGGCACGAAGGACTCGTGGCGGTTGACCACCAGGTGGAACTCGCCGTCGGCGAAGGGCAGCGGTGCGTCGTCCTGCGCATCGCCATCGTGCTGCGCGCCGTTGTCGAGCGCGCCCTCCACCGCCACCACCTCGAT
>NZ_JBZAYE010001166.1:0-1159 GCF_058244205.1 Variovorax sp. 20P10.2.4 | reverse complement strand
TTCGCCCAGGCCGCCGTGGTCGCGCCCGAACCGGCCGCGTCCGAGACCGCCGCGCTGCTCGATGTCGCGGCCGAAGCACTGCCGCTGGAGGCACCGGCCGAGCCCGAGGAAACGGTGCAGCCCGAGGCCGCGTCCGCCGCCGAGGCGCCGGCCGTTGCCGAGCCGCAGCTCGCGCCGGTCGAATCCGTCGAGGTGACCGCCGCCGGCAGCGCCGACGACCAGGTCAAGGTGATCGGCCCGCTGCGCATCGGCATCGCGCTCTACAACGTCTATCTCAACGAGGCCGACGAATGGTCGCGCCAGCTCGCCACCGAGGTCGGCGAGTGGGCGCTTCAGCCCTACGAACGCGTGGCCGACTCGACCATCGCGCTGGCCCATTCGCTGGCCGGCAGCTCGGCGACGGTCGGCTTCCACAGCCTGTCGGGCATGGCGCGCTACTTCGAGGCCGCGCTGCAGCACCTGCAGATGCAGGGCAGCGGCACGCGCGAGCAGGGCATGGTGCTGGTCGCTGCGGCCGACGAGCTGCGCCGCCTGCTGCACCAGTTCGCGGTCGGCCTGCTGCGCGACCCCTCGCAGCAGACGCTGCAGGCGCTGCGCGACATCGCGGCCTCGCCGATGCCCTCGCCCTATGCCGAGGAGCTGGCACGCGACGAGCCACGCGCGCCGCTGCAGGTGGTGTCGCCGCAGGGCGGCGCCGACGTGGCGCTCGACGACTCCGAGGACGCCATCGACCTGGCCGACGCGGTCGACGTCGACCTGTTCCCGATCTTCGAGGAAGAGGCGGCCGAACTGCTGCCGCAGCTCGGCGAGGCGCTGCGCCAGTGGTCGCACCACCCCGACGACGGCGCGCCGCGCACCTCGGTGCTGCGCACGCTGCACACGCTCAAGGGCAGTGCCCGGCTGGCCGGCGCCATGCGCCTGGGCGAGCGCGCGCACCGCATGGAATCCGAGATCGAACTGCTGGGCACGCAGGGCCACGTCGACCGTTCCGACATCGAGAAGCTGCTGGCACGGCTCGACACGCTGCAGGCCACCTTCGACGCGCTGCGCGCGGCCGACGATGCGACCCAGGTCGAACTGGCGCAGCGCGTGGCGGAAGCCACCGCGGCATCTGCGCCCACGCCCGTGGAGCACCCGGAGCTGCGCGCCGAGCCCGCCA
>NZ_JBZAYE010001165.1:0-1165 GCF_058244205.1 Variovorax sp. 20P10.2.4 | reverse complement strand
GGTGGCGCTGCTGCTGGCCGGCGTGTTCGAGATCTCGCGCACCCATTTCAACGCCGACCTGTCGGCCTTCCTGCCCAAGAGCCCGGATGCGCGCCAGCGCGTGCTGATCGAGCAGCTGCAAAGCGGCGTGGCCTCGCGCACCCTGATGCTGGGCCTCGAGGGCGGCACGCCCGAGGCGCGCGCGCAGGTGTCGCGCGCGATGACGAAGAGCATGCGCGAGAGCCAGCTGTTCGACCTGATCCAGAACGGCGACACCGGCGACTGGACCGAGGCCGGCACCTGGGTGTTCCAGCACCGCTACCAGCTCTCGCCGGGCGTGGCGCCCGAGCGCTTCACGGTCGAAGGCTTGCGCGACGCGATCAACGAGACGCTGTCGATGCTCGGCACGCCGGCCGGCAACGTGATCAAGCCCTTCCTCGACCGCGACCCCACGGGCGAGACCACGCGCATCGCCGAGGAGCTGGTGCCGGCCAGCGCGCCGCGCAGCGAAGGCGGCGTGTGGATGTCGCGCACTGCGCCGCGCGCGCTGATGATCCTGACCACGCGCGCCGCCGGCAGCGACCTCGACGCGCAGGCGGTGGCGATCGCGCGTGTGCACGCGGCCCACGAGGCGGCCACGCGCGATCTGGGCGAAGCCAGGCCGCAACTGCTGCTGACCGGCCCGCCGGTGTTCTCGGTGCTCAGCCGCGACAAGATCAAGACCGAGGCGATCCATCTCGCGATCGTCGGCGGCATCGTCATGGGCGGACTGCTGCTGCTGGCCTTCGCCTCGCCGCGCGCGCTGGTGATCGCCTTCCTGCCGGTGGCCACCGGCGTGGTGATCGGCACCGCGGCGGTCAGCTGGGTCTTCGGCTCGGTGCACGGGCTCACGCTGGGCTTCGGCAGCACGCTGATCGGCGAGACCGTCGACTACGCCATCTACTACCTGATCCAGGCGCGCGGCGCCGCAGTGCCCGGCACCGGCTGGCAGCGCTGGCGCACGGTGCACTGGCCCACGGTGCGCATCGGCCTGCTGACCTCGGTCTGCGGTTTCGCGGCGCTGGTGTTCTCGGGCTTCCCGGGCCTGGCCCAGCTCGGCGTGTTCTCGATCGCGGGCCTGGTGGCGGCCGCCGTCGCCACCCGCTACGCGCTGCCGATGCTCGCGCCCGACGGCGCCACCGGCATG
>NZ_JBZAYE010001164.1:0-1167 GCF_058244205.1 Variovorax sp. 20P10.2.4 | reverse complement strand
CCACGGCGCCGGGTGCGTAGGCGGCCTGATAGCGCGCCGGCACGCCCTCGAACTGCAGCAGCGCCTGCGCGCGGTCCTGGGCCGCGGCGGGCGCGGCGGCCAGCAGCAGCGAGAGCGAAAGGCCGAGGGCCAGGGCGGCCAGGCAGCGGGAGCGAAGGAACGACAGCATGGCGCGATTATTGGCGCCCACCCGGTGGGGCCGCGTCGGACGAGCGCCAGCCGGGCGCGCCGGAAAAATCGCGCCGCGCGCAGAACCGAACGCCGCCGCGAGGATCGCAATCCATCGCCGGTCACCGCGGCCCGCTAAAGTCCGCCCCGCTCCCGTTCAATGCCCACCGCGCCATGCGAACCCTCTTCCTCCTCCCGCTCCTTTTGACCACCCTGCTCGCCCTCCCCGGCCATGCCCAGCCGCGCGCCGAGGCCGTGCCGCGCCCGATCGCCGCGCGCGGCGCGCTCGGGGCCGACGAGCAGAACAACATCGCCGTGTTCAAGGCCGCCTCGCCCGCGGTGGTCAACATCACCTCGATCGGGCTGGAGCGCGGCCTGTTCTCGCTCAACGTGCAGCAGGTGCCGCAGGGCACGGGCACCGGCTTCGTCTGGGACACGCAGGGCCACATCGTCACCAACTACCACGTGATCCAGAACGCGGCCGCCGCGCGCGTGACGCTGGCCGACCAGAGCAGCTACCGCGCGCAGCTGGTGGGCGTGTTTCCCGACCGCGACCTCGCGGTGCTGCGCATCGATGCGCCCGCGGCCAAGCTGCGGCCACTGCCGCTGGGCACCAGCGCCGACCTGCAGGTGGGCCAGAAGGTCTACGCCATCGGCAATCCCTTCGGGCTCGACCAGACGCTGACCACCGGCATCGTGAGCGCGCTCAACCGCGAGATCGATTCGGTCAACCGGCGCACCATCCGCGGCGCGATCCAGACCGACGCCGCGATCAACCCCGGCAACTCGGGCGGCCCGCTGCTCGATTCGGCGGGCCGGCTGATCGGGGTCAACACCGCCATCTTCAGCCCCTCGGGCGCGAGCGCGGGCATCGGCTTCTCGATCCCCGTGGACGAGGTCAACCGCATCGTGCCGCGGCTGATCCGCGACGGCCGCTTCGTGCGGCCCGCGCTGGGCCTGACCTACGCGCCCAAGGAACTCAACAGCGCGCTCGACCTG
>NZ_JBZAYE010001163.1:0-1170 GCF_058244205.1 Variovorax sp. 20P10.2.4 | reverse complement strand
GCTGCCGAGGCGGTGCGCGTGGAGCGCGGCAACGGCGTCACGGCGCTCGAGCGCACGCCGGCCGCGAGCCTCGACGTGGTCTTCCTCGACCCGCCCTTCGACAGCACCACGCTCTACGAACCCGCGCTGCGCGCCGCCGCGCGCGCGGTCCGCGCGGGTGGTGCCATCTACCTCGAGGCACCGCGCCGCTGGAGCGACGAGGAGGCGGCCGCGCTCGGCCTCGTCGTGTTCCGCCACTTGAAGGCCGGCGCGGTGCATGCACACCTTTTGATGCATGCCGCACACGGCACTGCATAATCCGCCGACCCAAGCCGCATCGGCTGCATGAGGAGGTAGCAACCATGGCCAGCAACGTGATCGCGGTTTATCCCGGCACTTTCGACCCCATCACCCTCGGGCACGAGGACGTGGTGCGGCGTGCGACCCAACTGTTCTCGAAGGTGATCGTCGCCGTGGCGGCCGGTCACCACAAGAAGGCGCTCTTCACGCTGCAGGAACGCATCGAGATGGCGCGCGAAGCCGTCAAGCCCTACAGCGACCAGGTCTCGGTCGAGAGCTTCTCGGGCCTGCTGCGCGACTTCGTCGTGGCGCGCGGCGGCAAGGCCATGGTGCGTGGCCTGCGCGCCGTCACCGACTTCGACTACGAGTTCCAGCTCGCGGGCATGAACCGCTCGCTGATGCCCGACGTCGAGACCGTGTTCCTCACGCCCAGCGACAAGTACCAGTTCATTTCCAGCACCTTCGTGCGCGAGATCGCGATGCTCGGCGGCGAGGTGCACAAGTTCGTCTCGCCCAACGTCGAACAGCAGCTCGCGGCCAAGGTCCGAAGCCTCGGCAGAGAGTAGGCGCCGCCGATGAGCGGCGCGCTGGCGCCCCGTTTGCACCTGTTGGGCGACGCGGCGCTGCTGTGCGACCTGCCCGGTCCCGCCACGTTCGTCCAGCAGCAGAAGATCTGGGCGCTGGCGCGCGAGGCCGGCCGCTGGAGCGGCGTCGGCGAAGTGCTGCCGGGCATGAACAACCTCACGCTGACCTTCGATCCGACCGCGGTCGACCTCGAGGCGCTGAGCGCGCGCGTGCTCGAGGCCTGGCCGCGGCTCGAGGCCGGCGGCATCGAGGGCCGCGACATCGAGATCCCCGTGGCCTATGGCGGCGAGCACGGTCCCGACCTCG
>NZ_JBZAYE010001162.1:0-1172 GCF_058244205.1 Variovorax sp. 20P10.2.4 | reverse complement strand
AACAGGCCCAGGCCGCCGCCGGGGCGGCCCTTGCTCGACTGGTAGGGCTTGCCGAACTGCGCCAGCATCGCGGGCGCGAAGCCCGGGCCGGCATCGGTCACGACCAACTGCAGGTCGTCGCCCTCGTGCGCCACCTCTAGCCGCACCCAGTGCGGCGAGGCTTCGAGCGCATTGTCGAGCACGTTGCAGATCATCTGCTTGAGCGCCGAGTCGGAGACCATCGGCAGGTCGCGGCCGAAGCGGTTGTCGTAGACGAAGGTGCCGACCGGCCGCGTGGTGCGCCACTCCTCGACCAGGTCGTCGAGGAAGGTGCTGACCGTGGTCTCCTCGGACGACTCGCCACGGGCCTCGCCGGCCGACAGCAGGATGCCGCTGACGATCGACTTGCAGCGCTGGATCTGGATCTCCATCTCGCTGACTTCCTGCAGCAGCTCGGGGTCGGAGCTGAAGTGCGGCAGCCGGCGCCAGTCGCCGAGGATCACCGCCAGCGTGGCCAGCGGCGTGCCGAGCTCGTGCGCCGCGCCCGAGGCGAGCAGGCCCATGCGCACGATGTGCTCCTCCTCGGCGGCGCGCTGGCGCAGGCCCGCGAGCTTGGCGTCGCGCTCGCGCAGGTTGCCGCTGATGCGCGTGATGAACACCACCAGCAGCGCCGCGTTGAGCGCGAAGCACACCAGCGTGCCCTGGATGTAGGGGCTCCACAGGCCGCGGTCGTGGTCGGGCGGCAGCGAGAGCGGGCGCGAGAACAGCGCCAGTCCCGCGAAGCACAGGGTGGTGACGCCCACCACGGTCCAGGTCGACCAGGGCTTGAGCAGCACCGCGCCCAGGATCACCTGCAGCAGGTAGAGGAAGACGAAGGGGTTGCTGGCGCCGCCGCTCAGGTAAAGCAGCGAGGTCAGGATCGCCACGTCGACCAGCAGCGCGAGCATCAGCTCGCCGTTGGTCACGCGCCGGTGGGTGCGCCAGCGCAGCAGGCTCGCGAGGTTGAACAGCGCCAGGCAGGTCAGCGCCTGCAGCATCTGGTTGAGCGGCAGGTGGATGCGGTAGCCGTAGTGCACCACCAGGATCGTCACCACCTGCCCCACCACGGCGAACCAGCGCAGCTGGATCAGCTGCTGCATGTTCTTGTGGCCGGTCGCGTTGTCCAGGCTGGCCACGCCCGCGCGCGGGGCCTG
>NZ_JBZAYE010001161.1:0-1176 GCF_058244205.1 Variovorax sp. 20P10.2.4 | reverse complement strand
TCGAGCGCTGCCGCCATGCCGACGCGGTGCGCGTGGCCGAGGCCATCGTCACCTCGATCGCCGAGATCGCCATGCCCTCGCTGCCCGAGGACCTGCGCATCGGCGCGAGCATCGGCGTGGCCAGCCTCACGCCACAGACGCTGAGCGTCGACGCCTGGCTGCGCGCCGCCGACGAGGCCTGCTATGCGGCCAAGACCGCGGGCCGCGGCGTGGTCCGGGCGGGCTCGGCGCCGGCCGAGCGCGTGCCGGGTTGAGCGGCCGACTATCGACATCCCTCGGGTTTCATCGCCAACCTGCCATCGCTGGCCGGGGCCACAAGGCCCTTCAAAATCACACTAGTTCACACTTCCTGGGGAAACCCCGGATCCAGTGAATCCATTTGGCTGACGAATACGTAACACCTAAGTTACCAGTTCGATGCCACGGGCCCCACGCGAAAGTCGGAGCCGCAGATCGCACTGAACGGAACAGGCCGGAATGCGACTGGTTCGTCACGAATTCCCGACAATCAGCCGTGAACTAATACCAACTCAGTAAACGATTGTTGTCAATCGTTAACCATTCCCAGAGAATGCCCCAGCATGGAAGAAACAAACGGGGACCTCGATCACTTTGAACGCCGAGCCTGCAGCGCGCAGTGGCTCGCATTCAATCGCGGCATGGCAGCCGAGCTTGCCGCCGGGCTCCCGCCCGAGGATCTGCATCAGCTTTTCTTCCGCATCGGCGAGAACGTGGCGCGCACCTTTCCGGTGCCTCCCTGCGCGAGCCTGGCCGAACTGGAAGCCGAGTTCAACGCCCGCTGGGACGGCATCGACTGGGGCTACAGCACCCTGCGCGAAGAAGCCGACGGCCTGCGCATCCGCCATGCCTGCAGCCCGCTGGCCATGGCTTTCGGGCCCGAATCCACCGGCTGGAGCAGCGGCTTCTTCGAAGGCGTCTACCAGACCTGGTTCGGCAGCCAGCGCCTGCCCGCCGCGCTGCGGGTGCAGGCGCTGCCGTCCCATCCGCAGCCCGGCGCGGTGATCGAACTCCGATTGGCGAGGTCTTCCCCATGAACAACGACGATCCATCCGCCGAGGACGTGGCCGGACTGTTCCGCAAGTTCGGCGGCGACTCGCATGTCTACAAGGAATTCGCGCCGCCCGAGCCCACCGACGGCGAAGGCCGCGCCGGCTG
>NZ_JBZAYE010001160.1:0-1183 GCF_058244205.1 Variovorax sp. 20P10.2.4 | reverse complement strand
GCGTCCCGCCGTCGGCGAGTTCGAACTGCTCGCGGCCGACGTCGGCCAGGGCAACGCGGTGCTGGTGCGCACCGCGACCCACAGCCTGCTCTACGACAGCGGCCCGCGCTACAGCCTCGAGAGCGACGCCGGCCACCGCGTGCTGGTGCCGCTGCTGCGCGCCCTTGGCGAGCGGCTCGACCTGCTGGTGCTGAGCCATCGCGACAGCGACCACACGGGCGGCGCGAGCGCCGTGCTCGCGATGCATCCGCACGCCGAGCTGCTGAGCTCGATCGAGGCCGGGCACCCGCTGCAGTCGCAACGCCCCGCACGTCGCTGCGAGGCGGGCCGGCGCTGGACCTGGGACGGCGTGGAGTTCGAGCTGCTGCATCCGCACGCCGGCGACTACCTGTTCTTCACGCGGCCCAACGCGGTCTCGTGCGTGCTGCGCATCGGCAATGGCCGCGCGACCGCGCTGCTGGCCGGCGACATCGAGCGGTTGCAGGAGGCCGCGCTGCTCGAGCGCATGCCCGAACGGCTGCGCGCCGACGTGCTGCTGGTGCCGCACCACGGCAGCAAGACCTCGTCGAGCGCGGCCTTCCTCGATGCGGTGCGCCCGCGCATCGGCCTGGTCCAGGCCGGCTACCGCAACCGCTTCGGCCACCCGGTGCCCGAGGTGGTGGCGCGCCATGCCGGGCGTGGCGTGCGCCTGGTCGAGAACGTGCGCTGCGGCGCCGCGCACTGGACCAGCGCTCGCCCGGCCGAGGTGGACTGCGAGCGCGAACGCTCGCCGCGCTACTGGCAGCACCGGCCGGCCGTTGAGGTTAAAACTGTGAACTAGTTGTTAAAAATTTTCCGGACGAACCCTTGCCAGGTCGGGCGCGGCGGCGTCCCATGCGTTGTAGCGACAGACAACGACGCAGGGGACCCATGAAATCGCACCACCGCCAGGCTTTCTTCCCGCGCTCGCCCGCGGGCACCGTGCCATGACCGCCGCCGTCCCCGCCATCACCAGCAGCCACGTCGGCACCAGTTCCGCCGCGCGGCTCAAGACACACCGCGACGGCCCGGTGCTGGTGCTGACGCTCAGCAACCCCGGCGCGCGCAACGCGCTCAGTCCCTCGGTCTACCGCGCCGCGGCCAAGGTCATGCGCGACGCCGCGGGCTTTCGCACCGTGCGCGCCATCGTGCTGTGCGGCGAGGG
>NZ_JBZAYE010000116.1:0-16247 GCF_058244205.1 Variovorax sp. 20P10.2.4 | reverse complement strand
GTGCGCGCCGGGCGCGACCTGGTGCTCGCCCACAAGGAGTCCGCGCTGTACACGGCGGGCCGGGCCGAGGCCGACCCCACCCTGGGTGGCGGCTTCGACACCGCCAGCGTCGATGCCCAGTACGGCACCGCGGGCGGTCACCTGGACGTCGCGGTCCAGGGCAGCGTGCGCGCGCCGACCCAGCAGGGCGTGCGTTCGGACCAGATCCTGACCGAATGGCTGTTCCGCCAGGGGCGCTACGGGGGCGAGTTCGGCAGCCCCACCGGCTACTACGACGCGTACAACATGGGCGACAGCTGGGCGCCGGTCATGTCCGACCGGGGCCAGCAACCGAGCTGGTGGGTGAACCACGCCAGCTTCCAGCAGGGCCTGGGCGCGCTGGGCGGCGGCAACGTGAAGCTGTCGGCGGGCGGCGACCTGGTGAACCTGGTGGTGGCCTTGCCCAGCACCATGCGCGTGACGGGCGGGCGTTCCGCCGGCGATGCCGCGGCCTCCATCGTGACGCGCAACGGCGGGCAGCTGCAGGTGAGCGCGGGCGGCGCCCTGAAGGCCGGCCAGTACTACGTGGGCCGCGGCGCCGGCGAGATCGACGCAGGCACCAGCGCCGCCGGCTACGTCATGACCGGCACGTCGAGCAACGGGTCCGGCGCCACCTATGCCTACGACATCGCGCCCGTGCTGGCGCTGTCGGACGCCACGCTCAAGCTGCAGACGCTGGGCGACCTGGTCCTGCAGACCGTGATCGACCCCATGCAGATACGCCGTGCCTACATCGACCAGGCCGACAAGGACACCAGTGGCGGGGCCAGCCATGCGATGTTCATGAGCAGCCAGACCGAGCGCAGCGCCGTCACGCTGGTGTCCACCGGCGGCAACGTGCGCCTGGAAAACCAGTCGGAGTACGTGGCGGGCAACGACACGGGCAACACCACCAAGCTGGTGAACGGCATGACGGACACCAAGCTCCAGACGGACATGGTGGGCCTGTATCCGGCCAAGCTGAGCGTGTCGGCCCTGAGCGGAAGCATCGACATCGCAGGCCTGCTGGCGATGGCGCCGGCGAACACCAGCGACCTCTCCTTGCTGGCTGCCCAGGATCTGCGCTTCCTGCGCGGCAGCAGCCTGCTGAACACGGGGGCCATCGTGATGACCCAGACCACGCTGGACAAGTGGCCCTCGATCTTCCGCCCGTGGACAGGCCTTACCACCATGCTGGGCGGTGCGTCGGCATTTGGCGCGCCGCTGAAGTCCGTCTATGGCGGCTTCTCGGTGACGAATGCCTTCCTGACGAACAGCGCCAATGGGGGGGCGGAACTGTTCGACAACCCGGAGACGCTGCCGATGCAGGCGCACGACTTCGCGCCCAGCCGCCTCTACGCGGGGGCCGGTTCCATCAGCGACCTGAACCTGATCGCGTCGGAATCGGTGCGCGTGCAGGCCGGCACCGACATCCGCAATTTCGAGCTGAGCGCGCGAAACCTGCGCGCCACCGACAGCACGGTGCTGGCGGCGGGCAACGACATCCTGGCTGTCGCCAACCGGTTCCTGTCGCATCCCTCTGCGGGAGCCAGCGGAGGCGCGGCCTCGTACTACTACGACAGGGGCAGCCGCACCTCGCTGCAAGGGCCGGGGGAGCTGCTGCTGCTGGCCGGGCGCGACATCCAGGGCAACAACTTCTCGCTGTACACCAACGGCAATCGCTATTGGGACTACGTGTCGGCCACGCCGCGCGGCGAGGAAACGAACATCATCAAGGCCCTGCCCGTCGAGGGTGCCGACATCACCCTGATGGCCGGCATGAACAAGGCCGCCAGCTACGACGCCTTCGAGTCGGCCTACCTGAACCCGGCCAACGTGGCCGCCATGCCGCAGTACCTGAAGACCACCCTGGCGGACGGGACGGTGGCGCCGCTGTACCTGACCGACGGCGTGGACCACCGCGGCGACCTGCCCAAGCTCACGCGCCGGGGCCTGGTGTCCTTCGTGGAAGGCGTGCTCGGTGCCGACAAGGTCGCCGGCCTGACCGGCCGCGCGGACGGCAAGCTGAGCCCGCAGCAGGCGTGGGAGCAATACCGGCAATTGCCGTCCCTGGTGCGCGAGCAGTTCCTGCGCCAGGTCTTCGTCTATGAACTGCGCGAGGGAGGGCGCGACCAGAACGGGGGCGACGGGCAGAACGGTCCGATCAACGGCGGCTACCGCCGCGGCTCCGCGGCCATCGACACGCTGTTCCGCGGTGCGACGGCCGAAGGCCAGCCCGTTCGCTACGCCGCGGACCTGCCGGACAACTGGCGCAGCAGCTGGTCCGGCGTGGGCAGCATCGCCGCGACCCGGATGGCGGCGCGCACCCACCAGGGAGGCGACATCAACGTCTTCACCCCCGGCGGCGGCCTGCAGGTGGCGGGGCTGGGCGCGGTGGTGCCGGACGGATACGGCCTGGTGACGCTGGCCTCGCCGGGGCAGATCAATGTGTTCGCCGACCGCGACATCATCGTGAACCGTTCGCGCATCCTGTCCTTCGTCTCGCAGGCCGAGCCTCTGGGCAGCGACCAGGTGTTGTGGTCCAGCCAGGGCGACATCGACGCCGGCCGCGGCGCGAAGACGGTGCGCATCCCGCAGGCGCCGGAAGTCACGTCGGACGCGGACGGCAACATCACCGTGCAGGAAAAGCGCGACATGAGCGGCGCCGGCATCGGCACCGTGGGCGAAGGCGACGTGGACCTGGTCGCGCCCAGGGGGACCATCGATGCGGGCGATGCCGGCATCCGGGTTGCCAGCAACCTCAACATTGCCGCGCTGCAGGTGCTCAACGCCGACAACATCCAAGTCGAAGGCGAAGCGACCGGTCTGCCGATGGTGGCGGCGGTGAACATCGGTGCACTGACCAACGCCAGCGCGGCGGCGGCGTCGGCGGCCATGGCGGCGCAGGAATCCCTGCGAAACGAGCGGGACGCAGCGCGGCGCAGCCTGCCGTCGGTGTTCACGGTGCGAGTGCTGGGCTTCGGCAACGAAAGCCTGTCTCCGGGAGGTGCGGATACATCGCCGCCGCCGCGCCCCGGCTCGCCATCGAGCGTTTCGCTTCGATACGACCCTGCCCACTCCGTGCAGGTCTTCGGACACGGCAACCAGTTCGACGCGTCCGTGATGTCGTTGCTGACCGAAACCGAGAAGACCAGGTTGCGGCATGCCAAGTAAGACGCTTTCCCCGCTCGACTTCGGTATCGGTCCTTGCTCCCAGGGGCGATGAGCGAAGGCGGTCCGCTATGAATGCACATTCTTCGTGTTGTCCGGGCGTCCCCGGCGCGGCCGATGCATCGTCTCTTGATCCCGATCCTGAATTCGTGGGCAACGGCGAGCTCCCCGGCGTGGTGCTGCGGGCGTTCCTGACGGCGAACTACGAGTACCTGCATCGCCGCTTGGCCCGCGATCTCGGCTGTTCCGATCGGGCCAGCGAGTGCTTGCACGACGCCTGGCTGCGCCTGGGCGACATGACGGCATCGGAGCCCGTGCGCAGTCCCGGGGCCTACGTCTACCGAACGGCTCGCAACCTGGCCATGGATCGCCTGCGCCACGATCGGTCCTGGCAGTACGTGGCCGAGTGGGATAGCGCACTCGATCTCCTGGTCGATCATGCGCCCGGCCCGGATGCCATCGCCGAGGCGCGTTCGGCCGTGGAGGCCGTCGAGGAGGCAATGCAGCGGCTTTCGCATCGGCATCGTTCGGTACTCGTTGCGCTGCGAATAGAGGAGATGACCCGCCAGGACGTGGCGGACCGGCATTGCATCTCCCTGCGCAGGGTGGACACTGCACTTCGTCAGGCCCTGGACTATTGCGCCCATGCGTCCGGTCAGACAGCGTGGGCGGAAGTCTCTTCGCCCCGACCGGGTTCTTCTCGACGATGGCAGGAGAAAGTTGTCGCCCCGATGCGTGCCAGCGGCCGCGAATGACCAGGGAAGCTAAATTGGATCTACGCAGCTCGGCTGGTGAGTCCGGCGATCACGAAGACCGATAGCGCTCCAGCCAGTGCGCGTACGGCGCGGGCAGCGTCCAGGCCGCCTTGTCCACGCCGAGCTCCAGCGCGGCGCGGTACGGCCAGTGCGGATTCGCAAGCAGCGGCCGGCCCAGCGTGACCAGGTCGACGGTGCCGCCGGTGACCAGTTCGTCCGCTTGCCGGGGCTCGCTGATGAACCAGCTCGTGGTGGCGGGCAGGCCCGTCTCGCGGCGCACGCGCTGCGCGATCGGCGCCATCAGGGCCGGGCCCCATGGGATCTTCGCCTTGGGTGTCGAGAAGCCGATGCTGACGTCGATGAAATCGAGGCCGGCCGCCTTGAGCCTGCGCACGAGCTCGATGCCTTCCTCGAGGTCGTCCTGGCCCGCGAACTCGGTGACGCCGAAGCGGGCCGCGAGCGGCAGGCGTTCGGGCCAGACCTCGCGCACGGCGGCGAGCGTTTCGATCAGGAAGCGCGCGCGGCCTTCGAAGTCGCCACCGTAGGCGTCGGTCCGCAGGTTGGACCAGGTCGAGAAGAAACTCTGCGCCAGGTAGCCGTGCGCGAAATGCAGCTCGAGCCATTCGAAGCCCGCGTCGAGCGCGCGCCGGGCCGCGGCCACGAAGTCGGCCTTGACGCGCTCGATGTCGGCCAGCGTCATGGCCTCGGGCACCTTCGGCAGGCCGCCGCCGAACGCGACGGCCGAGGGGGCGATGGTCTGCCAGCCGCGCGCGTCGTCGGCGGCGATGTGGTCGTCGCCTTCCCAGGGCCGGTTGGCGCTCGCCTTGCGCCCGGCGTGGGCGATCTGGATGCCGGGCACGGCGCCGGCGGCCTTGACCGAGGCGACGATCTTGCGCCACGCCTCGGCCTGCGCGTCGGTCCAGATCCCGGCGCAGCCGGGCGTGATGCGGCCCTCGGGCGAAACGGCCGTGGCTTCGGCGATGACCAGGGCCGCGCCGCCGCGCGCGAGGCCCGACAGATGGACGTGGTGCCAGTCGTTGACCACGCCGTCGACGGCCGAGTACTGGCACATCGGCGAGACGACCATGCGGTTTTTCAGCGTGACATCTTTCAGAGCGAAAGGCGAGAAGAGGCTTGGCATCGGATCCCTGGAGAAGGTGTGAAGAGCAAGGATTTATCGTACACTAGTTCGATAACTATCGAACAATAGGACAAATCGCGATCCGTGCTATGGTCGCGCGATGCGCAGCCTCAACCATCCGGCCCTCGACGATGTCTCGCTGACCCAGGTCCTCTATGCCCTGAGCGATCCCGAGCGGCTGCGCGTGGTGCACGAGCTCGCCGGCTGCGGCGAGGCCAGCTGTGCCGCGCTGGGCGGGGGCAGGGCGAAGTCGAGCATGTCGCATCACTTCAGGGTGCTGCGCGAGGCGGGCATCGTGCGCACCCGCACCGACGGCCCCGCGCATGTGAACGAGCTGCGCCGCAAGGAAGTCGACAAGCGCTTTCCCGGCCTGCTGAAGGCCGTGCTCGCGGCCCAGGAGCCGGCCGCGAAGCAGGGCTGACGGCGCTGCCTCAGACCCGCTCGAAGCGCTCCACCTGCTTCGAGACCACCCAGTCCGTCGTCAAGCTATTGAAGCGCTGGAAGTGCGCGCTCGCGAGATGCGCGTCGAAGGCCGCGCGGTCGTCGTAGGCCTCGTAGAGGAAGACATGGCCCGCGTCGTCGGGCGACACACAGACGTCGAACTGGCGGCAGCCGGGCTCGTGCTCGACCGAGCGCGAGGCGTTGGCCTTGATCTCGCGGAGGAAGTCTTCCCGGTGGTCGGGGGCGATGTGGAAGTGGACGGTGACGATGTGCATGGCGAATGGATTCTCGATGGATCAGAAGACCGGCCGCAGATGCGCATCGGCCGCAGGCTCGAAGTCGCTCATGCGGATGCGCCGGCCGCTGCGGTGGGATTCGTAGACGGCTTCCTGTATGCGCAGATTCTGCAGATAGTCCGAGGCGTTGTTCTCGGGCGCGATGCCGCGCTCCAACGCGTCGAGCACATGGGCCTGCAGGGCCGCCACCGCGCCGCCGCCGAATTCGCTGGACGGCCCGCTGTCGTAGGCGAGTTCGGCCTCGGGCTCGCCATGCGGCTTGAGCCACAGGCGCGCATCGCCATCGAGCCGCAGCACGCCGCCTTCGCCCTCGAGCCACATCTCGCCCATGGTGCGGCGCTGGTTCGCGGCCGCGTGTTCGTTGAGGCGATTGCCGTCGATGAGGCCGATGGCATCGCCGGCGAAGCCCAGTTCGATCGTGGCGGCATCCTCGCCCTGGATCGCGGGGTTGAGGCGTCGCAGCCGCGCCGAGACATCGGCCACCTCGCCGAGCAGGAAGCGGAAGCTGTCGATCAGGTGGATGGCGGTCTCGGCCACGAGCAGCCGCGGCATCTGCTGGAAGTAGGGCTGCCGGTCGAGGTAGGCGCGTGGCCCCTGTCCGTCACCGGGCCGAAGCCGGAAGCTCGCGCCGTGCAGGCGGCCTATGCGTCCCGTGTCGATCAGCCGCCGGGCCTCGCGGAACCAGGGCATGAAGCGGAAGTTCTCGTGCACGACCAAGGGCACGCCGGCTCGCGCGAAGCGTTCGCTCTGCTCGCGTGCCTGCGCGTAGTCGGTGCAGAAGGGTTTCTGGCAGATGGTCGCGATGCCATATGAGAGCGCCTGCGGCAGCAGCGTCGCATGGCTGGCCGGCGGCGACACGATGTCCAGCAGCGTGGGCGCCGTGGCGTCGAGCATCTCGTCGAGGCGCGAGAAGGCGCGCGGCACGCCGAAGCCGCGGGCGGCCACGGCCGCGCGCTCGGGCTGCGCATCGCAGAGCCCGACGAGTTCGACACCGGGCAGCGCCTGCCATGCGCGCAGATGGAACTGGCTGAAGTAGCCGGCGCCGACCACTGCAACCCGGTGGCGTGTGCCGCCGCGCGCCTCAGGCATGGCGCAACCGCTCCAGCACCGCCTCGGTGATCGCGCGCGTGCCGTCGCCGCCGCCGAACTCGAAGGGCAGCACGGCGCCGCCCGCGAACACGGCCTCGACGGCCCGCTCGATGCCGCGTGCCGCATCGCCCAGGCGCGCGTCGCCATGCCGTTCGGCCAGCCAGTCGAGCATCATCGCGGCCGACAGGATCATGGCCGTGGGATTGGCCTTGCCCTGGCCCGCGATGTCGGGCGCGGTACCGTGCGCGGGCTGGAACAGTCCGTGCCGCTCGCCGAGGTCGGCCGAGGGCGCCATGCCCATGCCGCCCACCAGCGCGGCGATCAGGTCCGAGAGGATGTCGCCGAACATGTTCTCGGTCACCAGCACGTCGTAGCTCCACGGCTTGAGCACGAGGTTCAGCGCCATCGCATCGACATAGGCGCTGTCGGCGCCGATCGCCGGGTGCCGCGACGCGACGTCCTCGAACACCTCGCGGAAGAAGGCCATCGACTCGAAGACGTTGGCCTTGTCGACGTTGGTGACCCGGCCCGCGCGGCCCAGCCGCTCGGCGCGCCGCTGCGCGAGCTCGAAGGCGAACGCGCAGATGCGGTCGGTGCCGTGGCGCGTGATACGCATGGTGTCGAAGACCTCGACGGTGCGGCCCTGCGCATCGCGGCGCGCATCGCCGCGCCCGCGCGCATAGAACAGGCCCTCGGTGTTCTCGCGCACCAGCACCAGGTCGATCTGCTGCGCGCGCGGGTCCGACAGCGGCGTGCGCAGTCCGCGGAAGGTGCGGATCGGCCGCACGCCCGCGTAGAGGTCGAAGTGGAAGCGCAGGTCGAGCTGCGGAATGATCTCGGTGCCGTCGCTGCCGCGCACGTGCGGCAGGCCCATGGCGCCGAACAGGATCGCGTCGGCGCGCTCGCACACGGCCAGGGTCTCGTCGGGCAGCGCGACGCCGCTGTCGAGGTAGTGCTGGGCGCCCGCGGGGCGGGTGTCGAGCTCGAAGCCGATGCCGGCCCTGGCACCCGCCGCATGCAGCACCTGGGCCGCCGCGTCCATGACTTCGCGGCCGATGCCGTCGCCGGGCAGCACGGCGATGTGGTGGCTGGCCTTCATGCCGCACCCCCGGTGATTTCCTTGAGCTTGCCGAAGAAGGCCTTCTTGCGCGCCGAGCCGATGCGCCAGTCCACCGGCAGCGACTGGAAGCCGTCCTCGAGCTTCTCGCGCGCGCGCCGGTAGTCGAAGTAGCCCCAGCCCGCATAGCCCTCGACGGCCGCGAGCAGGTGGTTGTCCTCGTGCTCGAAATCGAAGTGGTCGTCCTCGTTGTAGAAGATCGGCTGGCCGCGGTAGGCGGGCGAGTTGCGCAGGCGCAGCAGCTGCAGCCGGATGCCGTCGGGGTTCGACTGCTCGCGTCCCGCGAGGCCGTTGACGTGGTTGCCGTGCGGCAGCAGGAAGTCGCTCGCGCCGATGATGTTGTGCGCGTCGGTGCGCGGCTTCAAGAGGCTCGCGCCCACCAGCAGCCGGCCGGCTGGCGTGTCGAGCCGCCCTTCGGAGCGCCGCTGTGCCTGTTCGATCAGCTCGTGGCAGCGCGGCGCCTCGATGATGCGGTGGTGGTAGACGGTGTGATCGATCTCGTTGCCGATCTCCAGCAGTACGTTGCGCGCACCTTGCGTCACCAGCCAGTCCACGCTCTGGTCGACCGCGCGGCGCACCGCCTGCTCGTCGGCCAGGTGGCGCGTGGCGGGGCCGTAGAACAGGCCGAGCACGACCACCATGCCGAGCCGGTCGGTGGCCTCGAGCACGCGCCGCAGCCGCTCGGCCCACGCGGCCTTGAGCGTGCCGTCGGCCTCGAAGGCGCTGATGGTCCAGGGCTGGATCTGCGAATAGCCGTGCGGGCTGCCGCCCTGCAGGTTGAGGCACACGCCCAGCAGGCCGTGCGCGCGGTACTCGGGCAGTGCCTCGCAGAACTCGCGCGTGTTGCGATCGGCGTCCCACGGACCGTCGCGGTAGGCCCACACGCCGCGCGTGCTCGGGTTCTCGTCGTCGGCGATGGCGTTGGCCATGCGGCTGTTGAACAGCAGGCCCTGGATCTTCTGGTCCTTCCAGTGGCGGCCTTCGTAGGTCGGCCGGCCATTGATGAGGATCTGGTCGCCCTGGATCGAAACGGTGGTGTCGCTCATGCTCTCTTTCAGTCTGCGGTGATGCCCGCGGTTCGGATGACCTCGCCCCAGACGGCGCTCTCGTCCTTGATGCGCTGCGTGACGGTCTCGGGCGAAGCCCATTTGGCGACGGCGCCGCGCTCGGCCATGAAGTCGGTCCAGTCCTTCTTGTCGACCACGCTCCTGGCGGCGGTGCGCAGCTTCTGCAGCACCTGCGGCGGCGTCTTGGCCGGTGCCAGCAGCGCCTGCCAGCCGATGGCCAGCAGCTTGGGGAAGCCGGCCTCGGCGGTGGTCGGCACATCGGGCAGGTAGGACACGCGCTGCGGTCCCGTGACGGCCAGCACGCGCAGCTTGCCGCTCTCGACCTGGCCCTTGACCTGGCTCACGTTGTCGATCATCAGGTGCATGCGGCCCGCGAGCATGTCCTGGATCGCGGGCCCGGTGCCCTTGTAGGGCACGTGCACCATCTGCAGCGACTCTTCCTTCTTGAAGAGCTCGAACACGATGTGGGCCAGCGTGCCGACGCCGCCCGAGGCGAAGTTCATCTCGGTCTTGGGCGCGCGCGCCAGCGCCACGAATTCCTTGAGCGTCTTCACGCCCAGCGAGGCCGGCACGATGACCGCCTGCGGCGTCTCGGTGATGCCGGTGATCGGCGTGAACTCCTCGAGGTAGTTGGGCACGCCCGACTTGTAGAGGAAGGGGTTGTTGGTCGCCATCGCCGAGTTCATCTGCAGCAGCGTGTAGCCGTCGGCCGGCACGCCGGTGGCGACGTACATCGCGGCCAGGTTGCCGTTGGCGCCGGCCTTGTTCTCCACGATCGTGGCCTGGCCCAGCGCCTCGCCGAGCCGCTGCGCGAGCGGGCGCGCGACCAGGTCGACGCCGCCGCCGGCCGAGAAGCCCACGACGATGCGCACGGGGCGCGAGGGATAGTCGTTCTGCGCGAAGGCCCGCGGTCCCAGTGTCGCGGCCAGGGGCGCGGCGGCGCCCGCACGGATGAAAGTCCTGCGTTTCAAGTCTGTCTCCTGTCGATTTTTGGATGGGGCCCTGTATGGCGCCCCCGGGGTGCATCAGAGATGCTGGAAGCGGTAGTGCTCGAAGATGGCCAGCAGCTCGCGGCTCGCGCGCCGGCGGTGCTCGAGGTTCACGCGGGCTGCGCCTTCGGCATCGCCCTCGCGGATGCGCTCGACCAGTTCCATGTGTTCCTGCGTCGAGTTGTGGGGCACGGGCCGCAGCCGCAGCGAGACCATGCGCGCGCGGTGCGCGCGATCCCAGTGGTTGAAGACCGCGTCGGCCAGCAGCTTGTTGCCGGCCATGGTCACGAGCTGCGCATGGAAGGACTCGTCGGCCCGCGCCCAGGCGTCGAGGTCGTTGGCCTGCAGCGCGGCGGCCATGGTCTCGGTGGCCTCGACCAGCGGCTGCAGCTCGGCCGCGTCGGGCTTCCTGCGCGCCAAGCTCTCGGCGGCGGCGCTCTCGAGCGCGCCGAGGATCTCGTAGATCTCGCGCATGGCCGTCGGCGACACCGGCAGCACGCGCATGCCGCGGCGCGGGATCACCTCGATCAGGCCTTCGCCGTGCAGCCGCATCAGCGCTTCGTGCACCGGCGTGCGGCTCATGCCGAGCTGCAGCGCGATCTCCTGCTCCATCGCCTGGTAGCCGGGCGCCCAGACGTTGTCGAGGATGCGGCGGCGGATCGCCTGGTAGGCGCCATCGACGAGCGTGGTGGTGTCGGCGCCCGCGGCGGTGGTGGAGGGCTTGGTGTTCATGCGTGGTTCCAGTGAAGGGGCGGCAGGCCGGCGACCGGCATGCGCACGGTGGCCAGCGTGTCGCCGAGCAGGCAGCCCAGGTAGCCGGTGCGCAGGTCGGGCCCGCCGAAGGCGAGGCTGGAGATGTTGCGCAGCGTGTGGCCGTGCACGGTGTCGAGATGCTCGCGGCCCATGCGGTGCTGTTGGAAGGCGTCTTCCACCGCGTCGAGGCGCGCCGGGTCGGCGTCTTCCAGCAGCACCGACTGCGCGCCGTCGCGGCCGACGCGGATCAGGCGGTTGCTCACGATGCTCGTGATCCAGAAGTCGCCGTCGACGTCCTGCGCCAGGCCGTCGGGAAAGGTGCCGGCGCCGAAGCGGGCCACGGTCTCGCGAGTGCCCAGCGAACCATCGGGCCGGATCGCGAAGCGAGAGAGCCGGCGGCCGAAGGTCTCGTTGACGTAGAGGAAGGCGCCGTCGCGGTCGACCAGGCACTCGTTGGTGTAGCCCAGGCCGTCGGCCACGATGCGCGCGCCGCGCGCGTCGACCAGCACCACGAAGCCATCCGCCACATCGTGGCGATAACCGAGCGCGCGCGGCGTCTGCCGCGTGCTGACCGTGATCCAGAGCCGGCCCCGTGCATCGGGCAGCACGAAGTTGGTCGGCGGCAGGTCGAGGCCGTCGACCGTGCGCAGCAGCGGTTGCACCCGGCCGTCGCGTTCGAGCGCGAACACGCCGCCGGTCTGCGCGCCCAGGTGGGCGATCAGGAAGCTGCCGTCGGCGCGCAGCGCGATGCCGTTGGGCTTCATGACCTCGCCGTCGATCTCGTGGCCGAGGTAGGCGGTCTGGGTGCCGTCGGGATGGATGCGCGTCACGCCGCCGCGCCAGTCGGCGCAGTAGAGATCGCCGGCGCGCGTGGCCAGCACGCATTCGGGGCGGTGCAGGCCGGTGCCGGTCCAGGCGGCGCCGGCGGGGGAGAGGCGCGGGATGTCAGGGGGTGGGGTACTCATGCATTTATTAATGTATGCATTGATGCACGCGTCACTATCTGGGGTAAACCCGGGGCACGCGCGTGCGCCCGAAGTCACGAAGCGGGTCGATGAGCTGGAGAGCCGCGTGGGCTCGAGGGGAGTGCCCGCTCAGGGCGTCTTGCCGCGACCGGATTTCCTGGCGCCTTCGGCTCGCGCCGTGGGTGCCGAAGCCTGGCTGGCCTGCAACTGCTCCACCCACAGCAACGTATCGACGTAGGTCATGAAGCGGTTGAGGTACTCGGGCGAGAGATCGCGCATGAGGATCAGCGCGCGGTGCACGAGGTGGTGCGAATTGAGCGGACCCGCGTTCTCGGGCATCTTCGCGAGCGACTGCGTGAGCCGGCGATCGGCGCTCAGGCGCGACCAGGTGCCGCGGAAGTAGCGCATGGTCTTGAGCTCGGCGGGCGCGGCGGCGGACGAGGCGAGGCTCGCCGAAGTGGCGCGAGCCGGCACGGCACCGCTCGGTGCCGGGGCTTCTTCGGGCAACGGGGATTGGCGCGCGATGTGTTCGACGAGCTCGGCGAGTGCGCTGCGTGGCAATGGCTGCGACGTTGCGGCCACCGCCTCCGGCACCGCCTTCTCGAAGTCCTCGCCGTAGCTGCTCAGCAGTTGCCGCAGCCGCTCGTCGAGCAGCCGCCTGGCCTCGCCACTCTGAACTGCGGTGCGCTTCGCAAGCGTCTCGATGAAATGCAGCCGCACGGGATCGAAGCGCTCGGCCCCGCGCGCGCGCCAGGCCGCGACGACCGCGAGCGGGTCGTCGTTCGCGTCGATGGGCGCGTCGCTACTCACGGGCCTTCGCTGCAGTGCCAGTGGTGCTTGCCGCATACGATGGCCGCGGCGTCGGCGCCATCTCCACGCGCCGGTTCTTCGCGCGGCCATCGGCATCGGCATTCGAGGCCACGGCCTGTTCGGCGCCGAAGGCGGCGGCGAACACGGAGGACGAGGGCACGCCTTCCTCGATCAGCGTGCGGGTCACGGTCAGCGCGCGCTGGGCCGAGAGCTCCCAGTTGTCGGCGAACAGGCGCGCGCCCTCGCGCATCTGGCGGTTGTCGGTGAAGCCGCTCACCATCAGGATCTCGTCGCGCGAACGCAGGTAGGTGGCCAGCGGCGCGGCGAGGCTGCGCAGCACCTGCCGGCCCTCGGGCTGCAGGTCGGCGGAGTTGAAGGCGAACAGCACGCTGCCGCTGATGCCGATGCGCCCGTTGTTGAGGGTGACGCGGCCCGCGGCCAGCGGCCCGGCCAGCGCCTTCTCGAGCGCCTCGCGGCGCTGGGCCTCGGCCTGGCGCTGCTTGACCTCGGATTCGAGCTTGGCCGCGAGGTCGAGCTGCATGCCGATCGCGCAGACCAGGATCAGCACGAAGGCGCCGAGCAGGCCCGACATCAGGTCGCCGAAGACGGCCCAGACCGGCACGCTGGTGTCGAGACCGGCGTCGTCGATGTCCATGTCCTGGCGCATCACGCCTCGCTGGCCACGGCGGCGGGCTGCCGGCTGGCGATCTGCTGCAGGTCTTCCACGATCTGCTTCTGCGACATGATGCTGAGGTCGATGACCTCGCGCGCCTGCGCCACGTAGTAGGCCAGCTGTTCGTCGCTGCGCGCCATCGACTTGCCGAGCGCGCCTTCCACGCGCTGCAGGTGCGCCACCAGCTTGTCGTTTGATTCGCCGAAGCGCTGCACCGCGAAACCGAAGGTCTCGCCGAGGCTCGCGACCTCGACCGCGCTGCCCGTGACCTGCGCGGCCACCTCGGCCATCTTGCCGGTCTGCGTTTCGACCTGTTCGGCGAAGCGGCTGCCCGCGCGTTCCATGGCCTCGGCCGAGGCCGCGACCAGCGCGTCGACCGCGCTGCGCTGTTCGGTCGACGCATGGTTGACCGCGTCGAGCAGCGTGCCCAGCGTCTCGAGCAGGCGGTTGCGTTCCTCGAGCATCGCGTTGTCGCGCGCCATGCTGTCCGACAGCTTCTGGCGCAGTTCCGACACCACTTCGGCGGCGGCGCGCGGCGCTTCGGCGGCCGCTTGCAGCAACTGCGCGATCTCGGTGACGGTGCGCTTGGCATGCGCCTCGTTCTGCGACGACATCTCGCCGGCGGTCTTCGTCAGCGCATCGAGCAACTGGCGCTGCTGGTCGGCGCTGTGTGCACCGGCCTGCTGCCATTCCTGGCGCAGCGCGTCGGCCATGGCTTCGAGCGAGCCGGTCCAGGCGGCGAGGCGTTGCTCGTCGCGCGAAGCGAGGTCGGCCTGCGTCTCGAGCAGCTTCTGCTGATGGTTCAGTGCATGGGCGCCGGCCTGCTGCCATTCACGCTGCAGCGAAGTGGCCATGGACTCGAGCGATCCGGTCCAGGCGGCGAGACGCTGTTCGTCGCGCGACGAGAGATCGGCCTGCGTCTCGAGCAGCTTCTGTTGATGGTTCAGCGCATGGGCGCCGGCTTGTTGCCATTCCTGCCGCAGCGAAGCGGCCATGGCCTCGAGCGAGCCGGTGAAGGCCGCGAGGCGCTCCTCGTCGCGCGCGGCGAGGTCGGCTTGCGTTTCGAGCAGCTTCTGCTGATGGCCCAGCACATGGCTGCCCGCCTGTTGCCATTCCTGTTGCAGCGACGCGGCCATCGCCGCGAGCGAGCGGGTCCATGCCGACAGCCGTTCCTCGTCGCGCGACGAGAGATCGGCCTGGGTGTCGAGCAGCTTCTGTTGATGGATCAGCGCCTGTGCGCCGGCCTGCTGCCATTCCTTCTGCAGGGCCGCGCCCATCGAGGTCAGCGATTCGGTCCAGGCCGCGAGCCGTTGCTCGTCGCGTGCGGCCAGCGCGGCCTGCAGCTCGCCCTGCGCGTCGCCCACGGTGCGCAGCAGCGAGGCCGCATGCGCCTCGAAGGCCGTGGCGGCGGCCGACAGCGCCTGCTGGGCGTCGCCCGAGAGCTTGTCGCTCGTCTCCTGATGCCGCGCCAGCGCCTGCTGCCAGGTGTCCGACACCTTGCCGACCGTGGTCTCGAGACGCGTCGACACGCCGTCGACCAGCGCGGTCGAGCGCTGCTCGAAGCTCTGCGCGAAGCCTTCGAGCGAGCCGCGCAGGTCGCTCGACAGCGCCTCGCTGGTGCGCTGGTGCGCGGCGAGCGCGCCCTGCCAGGTGTCGGCCACGCGGCCGGTGCTGGCCTCGAAGCGCGACGACAGGCCTTCGAGCTGCTGCTGCACCGTCTGCGCGATGCTGCCGTGCAGCGAGGCGGTCTCGCGCGCAATGCCGGCCATGGTGGCCTCGACCACCGGCTGGATCGCGGCGCCGGCCACGCGGGCGCTCTCGATCAGGCTGTGCTTGAGCGACTGGTCGACCGAGCTCGCGAGGCCGGCGTAGACCGCTTCTGCCTTGCCGTGGAATTCGGCCTGGTTGCCGATCAGGCGCTCGCTGAGCACCTGGGTCTGGCGCTCCATCGCGCCCATCATGGCCTGCAGCTGGCCGACCAGCTCGGGCATCAGGTCGGCCTGGCGCTGCAGCAGCTTGAAGGACTCGTCGCGCCGGTGCGCCTGCGAGTGCACGCGCAGGGTGCTCGCGATCTTCGCGTCGAGCGCTTGCGAAGCCTGCAGCCGTTCGCGCCGGCACAGCGCCGACACCAGGCCCAGCGCCGCCGAGGCGGCCACGCCGGCCACCGAGGTGCCGAAGGCGAGGCCGAGGCCGCGCACCGGGGCCGAGAGCGATTCGCGGATGGCTTCGAGGTCGGTCGCGCCCTGCAGCGCCGCGCCGGTGCCGTTGAGCGTGACCACCATGCCGAGGAAGGTGCCGAGCATGCCCAGCAGCACCAGCAGGCCCGCGAGGTAGGGCGCCAGCGCCGGCCCGGGCAGGCCCACGCGTTCGCCCTCGACGCGCAGGCGCACGGCGTTGCGCAGCGAGGGATGCAGGGAAGCGAGCCAGTCGCCGAGGCTGGCCGGAGGCTCGGACAGCGCGTTCGTCGCCTGCACCAGCGAACCCGTGGCCTGCTGGAAGCGGTGCAGCTCGAGCCCGCCCATCAGGTAGAACGCGGCCACGAGCCCGGTGACGGCCAGCGCCAGCGTGTTCGTGCCGATGTAGCCGGCGCCGACCCAGCCGACGACGGCCAGGCCCGCGACGAACACGGCGTGATGGAGAAATCGGGTCATGTGTATCCAGTCAGCCCTTGTGACCGGTGCGCAGGGCTTCGAGCAGCCCGTCGACCGGTTGAAATCGAAAGTCCAGTTCGGCCTGCAGCACGTCCTGGATGTCCTTGCGGAAGACCGCGAGCCAGTCGGCATGGCCGCCGGCGGCGTTGTCTTCCGCGCCCGTTTCCTCGTCCTGGCGGGCCTTGCGCAGCCGCGCGAAGCGCTTCTCGAGCGCCGTCGGCACGCTCGCCAGCAGGCTGCGTTCGCGCGCGCCCAGCACCTGTTCCATCACCACGTCGACGGCGGCGAGCCGCGCCATGTCGTGCGAACCG
>NZ_JBZAYE010001159.1:0-1184 GCF_058244205.1 Variovorax sp. 20P10.2.4 | reverse complement strand
ATCGCAGCGCCTCGGCCGCGGGCCTGCGCCGGACGGTGGCGCAGATCGTGGCCGCGGCCGGACGCCAGGGTATCCGCTTCGAGATCGTGACCGGCGCCGGCACCGGCACCCACGACCTCGATGCGCAGGGCGACGGTTTCACCGAGCTGCAGGCCGGCTCGTACGTGTTCATGGATGCCGAGTACGCGCAGGTGCTGGCCGGCAATGCGCCCGGCCAGGAATTCGAGGTCTCGCTGTTCGTGCAGACCGCGGTGGTCAGCACGCAGGCGGCCGACTGGGTGACGGTGGACGGCGGCAGCAAGTGCTTCGCCACCGACAGCGGCGTGCCGCTGGTGGCGCGCGGCGCCGGCGCGGGCAGCCGCTACGCCTTCTTCGGCGACGAGCACGGCAAGCTGCTGGTGCCGGCCGACGAGCGCCCGGCGCTGGGCGCGCGTGTCGAGTTCGTGACGCCCCACTGCGACCCGACGGTGAACCTGCACGACGTCTACCACGTGGTCGAGGACGACACGCTGGTCGCCATCTGGCCGGTGGATGCGCGCGGGAAGCGCTGAAGAAGAAAGCCGCTCAGACGCGCGGCAAGGCGGCCAGATAGGTCGACACCACGATCGCGGCCGCGCGGTCGAGCTGCAGGATGTCGGCCACGTCGAAGGCATGCGGCGCGGTGCGGCCGGTGGCGCCCAGCGGCTTGCGGATCTCGACCAGCACCTCGGCCGCGAGCTCGCGATCGCTGCGCGGACGGCCGTCGGCATGCATCACCCAGGCATCGACGTCGTCCATCGCGATGGTGCGGAACACCCCCACGATCGGGACGTACTTGTAGCGATCCTCGCCCACCAGGATGGGGACGTTGAGGTTGCAGAAAAACGTGGTCGTCGACATGCAGGATCGCTGCCGTGGCAAGGCTTCTTAATAATTGATAAGTGTGATGCGAAGGATTTCCCATGGCGGCAGAGTTCACGGCATCCAGCCGTGACCTTCTGCACACAAACCGTCCCAAACAGCCCCGTCGCATGCAAAACGAATACTTACATTTTACATGTTCGTAAATCTTTGTGTCGCAAAGGCGTCCATTTGTTACTTAATTCATTCGTAAAGATGTGACGCATGCACGTTTCATGACCTTGTCATCACGCGCCAGGACGCACCGGCGCGACCGCGCCGCCACGGGGCGGCCTCGTCACGTA
>NZ_JBZAYE010001158.1:0-1184 GCF_058244205.1 Variovorax sp. 20P10.2.4 | reverse complement strand
GAGGTGGCGCCCATCGCGAACATCGGCAGCACCGTGAGCAGCGCCACGGCATGGAAGCCGATGCCGGTGTCGAGGCGGATGGCACCGAGCAGCGGGCTGCTCGAGGTGAGAAAGGCGCGCAGGTTCAGCGCCACCAGCACGATCACGGCCGCGAAGGCGGTGCCGGCATCGCGGCGGACCTCCGCCTTCACAAGGCGGCCACGTCGTCCTGCAGCACGCCGTCGCGCGCCACGATGCGGCCGCCGGCCACCACGAGCCGGCGCACGGGGCGCTCCACCACGGCATGCGCCACGGTCTGCGCATCGACCAGCACCAGGTCGGCACGATCGCCGACGCCAAGGCCGTAAGCCTCGAAGCCGCAGCCGCGCGCGCCCGCGTGCGTCACGGTGTCGAGCGCGACCTCGATCTCGTCGTCGCGGCGCAGGTTGTAGCGCAGGCCGATGATCATCGCGCGCTCGAGCATGTCGGGCCGGCCATAGGGCGACCAGGTGTCGCGGATGCCGTCGTTGCCGCCGAGCACGGTCACGCCGGCCTGGCGGCAGGCCAGCAGCGGCGGCACGTTGCGCGAGGGCGGCGCGCTGGTGATCAGCACCACGCCGAGCTTCGCCATGCGCGCGAGCAGGGCATCGCGCTCGCGCTCGCTCACGTCGCCGAGGCAGAAGCCATGGCTGATCGCCACTTGGCCCCGCATGCCCAGCGCCTCGGTGCGCTGCAGGATCAGGTCGAGCGAGAAGGCGCCCATGGCGCCGGGCTCGTGCAGGTGGATGTCGATAGCGCGCTGGTGCCGGTGGGCGATGTCGAACAGCAGGTCGAGCGACTTCACGGGATCGCCGTCGATGGCGCAGGGGTCGAGCCCGCCGAGCACGTCGGCGCCCGCGGCCAGCGACCGGTCGAGCAGCTCGGCCGTGCCGGGCCGCGCGAGCAGGCCCGACTGCGGGAAGGCGACGACCTGGATCTGCTGCAGATCGCGCAGGGTCTCGCGCGTGCGCAGCGTGCCCTCGAGGTGGCGCAGGCCGGCCTGCGTGTCGACGTCGACGTGCGTGCGCAGCCGCGTGGTGCCGAGCGCGAGGAAGGCCTTGGCCAGCACCAGCGACTGCGCGGCCGCGTCGTGGCCGCTGGCATGGCGGAAGGCGCGCTCGTTCTCGATCTTGTCGATCAGGTTCGTGCCGACCTCGTTGCGGTAC
>NZ_JBZAYE010001157.1:0-1185 GCF_058244205.1 Variovorax sp. 20P10.2.4 | reverse complement strand
CCGAGCACCAGGCCCGCGGGCACGGTCAGCGGCTGGTCGAGCACCATCGCCCCCGGCAGTTGCGTGCCCGAGGGCAGCGTCACGGCGGCGGCCGGCAGGTCGAAGTTGAGCGTGCGGCCCTGCTCGAAGCCGGTGCCGGTGTCGAGCGTGACCAGGCCGCCGTGCGGGATCACGAGGTCGCCGCCGAAGGGAATCCGGCCGCTCGGCAGGATCCAGCCCTTGTCGTCGGGCGTGGCGCCGCGCACCAGGCGCGAGCCGTCGAAGCCGTCGTTGATGCTGCCGAAGACCTCGAGGTTGCCCGGCGCGCGGATCACCAGCGCGCCCGGTTCGCCCGAGCCGTAGGCCAGGGTCTTCTGCGTGCGCGGGTTCACGCTCGCGTAGCGGTGGCCCGAGAGGTCGATGTCGCCGTCCACGTGCAGGTCGCCGTCGGGGTTGATCACGGCGTCGGTCACGATCTGCACGCCGGGGCGCAGGTGGAAGCGCTCGCCCTGCGCGCGCAGGCCCGCGAGGCGGCCGTTCATCAGCGCGCCGTTGCGCAGCGCGGCCTCGATGAAGGTTTCGCTCTGGCCGTGCAGGCGGTCGAGGTAGGCCTGGTCGATGACCTGGTAGGTACGGCCGTCGACGCTCTTGTCGGTGCCCTTCGTGGCGCTCTTGTCGGTGACGAAGGCATTGACCGCGACCGACTTCGCGCCCTGGATCACGATGCCGCCCGCGGCCTCGATGGCCACGTCGTCGGCGCCGCGGCGCGGTGCGTTGAGCGCCACCGTGCCGTAGTCCTTCGCGGCGCCGGCCACGCGCAGATCCATGCGCGCGCCGCTCGCGATCGAGAGCGTGCCGCTGCCGGCATCGAGCTCGATGACCGCGCGGTTGGGCGCATCGATCGCCTGGCCGTAGCTGTCGCGCCGCAGCACGCTGGCGCTGGCATCGAGCACCGCCGTGCCCGCGAGCGACACGCCGTCGCGCGCGGCCAGCCGGATGCTGCCGGCCTGCTCGCCGCTGGCGTCGATGCGGCCCGCGACCGTGAGCCGGCCGCCGTCGACCGAGAGGTTGATCTCGCGCGCCTTGAGCTCGTCGCCGACCACCAGGTCGCCGCGCTTGAGCTGGAAGCTGCGCACGCCGAAGGCGCCGCCCTCGTTGAGGCGCGCGTTGAGGCCCTGGAAGTCGGCGATGGTCTGCGCGCGCAGC
>NZ_JBZAYE010001156.1:0-1186 GCF_058244205.1 Variovorax sp. 20P10.2.4 | reverse complement strand
AGCGGCGGCGCTGGAACGGATAGGCCGGCAGCGGCACGCGGCGCGGGGCCTGGCCCGCATGGCAGGCCGCCCAGTCGATCGCCACGCCCGCGAGCCACAGGCCGGCCAGGGTCTGCGCGAGCTGCTGCGCATTGCGCGCCTGCTGCTGCGGATGGGCCTGGCTCGCGTACACGCCGACGGCCGATGCCGCCATCGGGTGCTGACGCGCGAGGCCGGCGAGCGTTTCGCCGGGGCCGACCTCGAGCACCACGCGGCCGGGCCGCTCGAACAGCGTGCGCAGGCCGGCTTCGAACTGCACCGTGCCGCGCAGGTGCTGCGCCCAGTAGTTCGGGCTGGTCGCCTGCTCGACCGTGATCAGCCGACCGGTGACGTTGGAGACGAAGGGAATCTTCGGCGCCTGCCTCGGCACCGAGGCGACGAGCCGTTCGAGCTCGGCGAGCAGCGGCTGCGTCATCGCCGAGTGCGAGGCGATCGACACGTGCAGGCGGCGCGGCAGATGGCCCTGGGCGCGCAGCCGTTGCTCGGCGGCCTCGACCGCCTCGATCGGACCGGACAGCACGCACAGCTGCTCGCCATTGGCGGCCGCGAGGTCGCAGCCGCCCTGCAGAAAAGGCGCGATCTCGGCCTGCGACAGCGGCACCGCGGTCATCGCGCCGGGCTGCATCGATTGCAGCAGGCGGCCGCGCAGGGCCGCCACGCGCAAGGCGTCCTCGAGCCGGAACACGCCGGCCAGGCAGGCCGCGACGTACTCGCCGAGGCTGTGACCCATCATCGCGTCGGGCCGCACGCCGCGGCGCATCCACCACTGCGCCAGCGCGTACTCGACGACGAACAGCGCCGGCTGGGCCATGGCGATGTCGAACAGCCGCGCATCCGCCTCGGTCTCAGCGCCCGGCGCGGGGAACAGCAGCTCGCGCAGGTCGAAGCCGAGCTCGGGGCGCAGCAGCTCGCAGCAGCGGTCGACGTCGGCGCGGAACGCATCGTCGTCGCGATAGAGCGCGAGGCCCATGTTGGCGTGCTGCGTGCCGCCGCCCGGGAACAGGAACACCACCTCGGGCGCCTGCTCGGGCACGGGGGCCGATGCCGCGACGAGGCCCTCGCCCTTGGCAAGCATGCGCGTGGCGGCGGCCGGTCCGTCGGCCACCACGGCGCAGCGATGCGCGAAGGCACGGCGGCCGGTCTGCAG
>NZ_JBZAYE010001155.1:0-1188 GCF_058244205.1 Variovorax sp. 20P10.2.4 | reverse complement strand
GCATGGTCGTCGGCGGTCGACGCGTGCTCTTCGAGGCACAGCAGGTGTTCGTCGGCGTCTTTTTCGCGCTCGGGCGCGGGGGCGAGCATGCAATGTCCTTCGGTTGGCCGCCGGCGTGGGGCGTCGGCGCGGTTGGACTGTGACCGTGCCCGGCGGTAGGCGCCATCCCCCAAACTAGGTATGTCATAGAACGATACGAAAATCGGCCGGAGACCGGCACCCGCGACCCTCCGGAGCCTGAACCGGACCTGACCGGCTCCCTCGCGATAATTGCCGCTCTTTCAAGGAGTACGCGTTGGATATCGTTCTGTTGGTCAAGGCCGCCGTCATGGGTATCGTGGAGGGGCTGACCGAATTTCTCCCGATCTCGTCGACCGGCCACCTGATTCTTGCGGGCTCGCTGCTCGGCGGCTTCGACGACGAGCGCGGCAAGGTGTTCGAGATCGCGATCCAGACCGGCGCGATCTTCGCGGTGATCATGGTCTATTGGCAGAAGATCCGCTCGACCGTGGTGGCGCTGCCGCGCCAGGCCAAGGCGCAGCGCTTCGCGCTCAACGTGCTGATCGGCTTCCTGCCCGCGGTGGTGCTGGGCCTGCTGTTCGGCAAGGTGATCAAGGAACACCTGTTCACGCCGGCCGTGGTGGCCAGCACCTTCATCATCGGCGGCTTCATCATCCTGTGGGCCGAGAAGCGGCCGCCGGGCTCGGTGCGGGTCGAGAACGTCGACGACATGACGCCCTGGGACGCCCTCAAGGTCGGCCTGGTGCAGTGCTTCGCGATGGTGCCGGGCACCAGCCGCAGCGGCTCCACCATCATCGGCGGCATGCTGCTGGGGCTCTCGCGCCAGGCGGCCACCGACTTCTCGTTCTTCCTCGCGATCCCGACGCTGATCGGCGCCGGCGTCTACAGCCTCTACAAGGTGCGCTCGCTGCTGTCGGTGGCCGACATCCCGCTGTTCGCGGTCGGCCTGCTGTTCTCGTTCCTGAGCGCCTGGTTGTGCGTGCGCTGGCTGCTGCGCTACATCAGCTCGCACAGCTTCATCCCGTTCGCCTGGTACCGCATTGCCTTCGGCATCCTGATCCTGGTCACCGCCTGGCAGGGCTGGATCGTCTGGGCCGAGTAAGGCCCTGGCTTTTCACCTCAGGTCGCGCCGACGGGCATCCGCAGCCCGACGCGCGTCGCGCCGGG
>NZ_JBZAYE010001154.1:0-1190 GCF_058244205.1 Variovorax sp. 20P10.2.4 | reverse complement strand
GCCGCCGCGGTCAAGGTCGAGAACGGCGTGGTCAAGTTCTACTTCGCCACCGGCAGCGCCGAGGTCGCGCCCAATGCCAGGGAGGCGCTGGCCGACGTGATCAAGGCGGTGCAGAGCGGCAACACGGTGCTGGTGAGCGGCTACCACGACGCCACCGGCGACGCCGCGAAGAACGCCGAGCTCGCCAAGCAGCGCGCGATGGCGGTCGGCGATGCGCTCAAGGCCGCGGGCGCGCCCGAGGACAAGATCGAGCTCGCCAAGCCCGAGCAGACCCAGGCCGACGGCCCCGCGGGCGAAGCGCGGCGCGTCGAGGTGAAAGTGAAGTCCTGAGGCTCGCGCCCGACTGAAACGCCATTCCGGAAGGGGCGACGCCGCATCGGCGTCGCCCCGTTTTTCTTACGCCGTCGGGAACACCCGCCATCGAAGCGAGGTGCGCGCGCCACGTTTCGCGTGACCGGGCCGCGCCGGCCCGCTACGCTTGCGCGCAAGGCATTTCGAATCCGATGACACACCTTCACCTTCGCAACGCCCTCCTCCAGGCCCTGGCCCCGCTGCTGCTCGCGGCCACCGGCGGCGCGGCCTTCGCGCAGGCCTCCGCGCCAGCCGACGATGCCACCGCGATGAGCTTCGATGCCGCGCGTGCCCGCATGCTCGACCGCTCCGACAAGCTGGCCGCCGCGCGCGCGGCGGTCGAGGCCAAGCAGTTGCAGAGCGATGGCCTCAAGCGGCTCGGCGGCCCGGTGGTCAGCGTGTCGGGCTTGGCCTATGCGTACAACGCCAACCTGAACCTCGACCTCGATCCGCTCAACCAGAAGCTCGGCCAGATCGGGCAGGCGCTGCCGCCCTCGATCCAGAGCTTCATCGCGCGCGTGCCGATACCGCAACTGCCCAACAGCTACACCTTGAACCGGCACGACACCGGCTCCAACGCCTCGGTGTCGGCGGTCTGGCCGATCTACCTCGGCGGTGCCACCGATGCGGTGCGCGGCTTCGTCTCGGCGCAGACGCGCGAGGCCGAGGCCGATGCCGAACAGGCCAGCCACGAGGTCGACACGCTGCTGGTGCAGCGCTACTTCGGCGCCCAGCTCGCGCAGCGCGCGGCGCAGTTGCGCGCGCAGGCCGAGCGCACCATCGCGCAGCATGACGCGGCGGCGCAGAAGATGCTCGCGGCCGGCGTGATCTCGCGCGTC
>NZ_JBZAYE010001153.1:0-1191 GCF_058244205.1 Variovorax sp. 20P10.2.4 | reverse complement strand
GTCGATCTCGGGCGGCAGCGCGCTCACCAGCTTGCGCATGCGCACCTCCTTGCGCACCGCGCTCTGCGGCAGGAAGGCGATGCCGTGGCCCTCGAGCGCCATCACCTTCAGGCCCTCGGCCATGTCGGTCTCGTAGACCCGGTCGAGGTGGATCGCGGTGCCCGATTCCTTGAGCAGCTGGTCGACCACGCGCCCCAGGTAGGCGCCCGGCGCGTAGCCCAGGTAGGGCAGCGGCTGGCCGGCGCGGCCCGGCAGCCGGTAGCGCGGCGCGCCCTCGGCGTCGGCCTTGACCCAGGGCGCCACGGTCTCCTCGCCCAGGCTCACCATCTCGTACTTGTTGGCGTCGAGCTGCAGCGGCTGCGAGGGATGGTGGTAGGCGATCAGCAGGTCGCAGCTGCCCTCGACCAGCCGCAGCACGGCGTCGTGCACGTTGAGCGCGATCAGCCGGCTCTTGATCGGGCCGAAGTGCTCGCGCAGGCTGGTGACCCACGAGGGGAAGAAGGTGAAGGCCAGCGTGTGCGGTATCGCGAACTCGATCACGTCCTGCCCGGCGGCCGAATGGCCGCGCAGCATGGCGCGCGTGCTCTGCAGCGCCTGCAGCATCTCGATGGCCTGGCTGTAGAGCGTCTGGCCCGCGGGCGTGAGCCGCGTGGGATAGGAGCTGCGGTCGACGAGGTCGGTGCCGGCCCAGCCCTCCAGCGCCTGGATGCGGCGCGAGAACGCCGGCTGGGTCACGTGCCGCAACTGGGCGGAGCGGCTGAAGCTGCGCGTCTCGGCCAGGCTGATGAAGTCTTCGAGCCACTTGGTTTCCATGGCGGGCGATTATGTGCCGCCGCGCGCGGGGCCGCGCCGGCCGGTGCTCGGGGACAACCCGCCCCCGGTCCGGCCCGGGCGGCGCCGGGCTGCCACATACTGGCGCCTCGTCCTTCTCCGATCCCACGCCATGCCCACCGACGACCTACTCGCCCTCAGCGCCACCGCCCTGTCGCGCCGCCTCGCCGAACGCAGCCTCTCGTGCCGCGAGCTGATGCAGGCCACGCTCGCGCGCATCGAGGCCCTGAACCCGCGCTTCAACGCCATCGTCTCGCTGCGGGACCCCGTGGCGCTGCTGGCCGAGGCCGACCAGCGCGACGCCGAGCTGGCGCGCGGCGAGCGCCGCGGCTGGATGCACGGCTTTCCGCTCGCGGTGAA
>NZ_JBZAYE010001152.1:0-1197 GCF_058244205.1 Variovorax sp. 20P10.2.4 | reverse complement strand
GGCGCAAGGTCGCGCAGGCCCAGCTCGACAACGCGCGCAAGGCGCGGCAACTGGTGGTGAGCGGGCCGCGCAAGGAGGACATCGGCCAGGCCCAGGCCCAGCTCGAGGCGGCGCGCGCCGAGCTCGCGCTGATGAAGCACGAGCTCGAGGAGGCCGAGCTCAAGGCACCGATCGACGCCGTGGTGCGCGCGCGGCTGCTCGAGCCCGGCGACATGGCCTCGCCGCAGCGCCCGGCCTTCACACTCGCGATCACCGATCCCAAGTGGGTGCGGGCCTATGTGGCCGAGCCCGACCTCGGCCGCATCCAGGCCGGGCAGGAGGCCAGCGTGAGCACCGACAGCCAGCCCGACCATGCGCTCGCGGGCAAGGTGGGCTACATCGCCTCGGTGGCGGAGTTCACGCCCAAGACCGTGCAGACCGAGGAGCTGCGCAGCAGCCTCGTCTACGAGATCCGCGTGATGGTCGACGACAGGGAGGACCGGCTGCGGCTGGGCATGCCGGCCACCGTGACGCTGCGGCTCGCGTCCTCCGGAACGGCCGGCAAGTGAACGCCCCCGCCGTCCTCGCGCGCGGCCTGCACAAGCGCTTCGTCGTCAAGCCCGCGAAGAAGACCGTGCACGCGCTCGACGACATCGCGCTCGAGGTGCCGCCCGGCACGCTGACCGCGCTGGTCGGCCCCGACGGCGCCGGCAAGACCACGCTGCTGCGGCTGATGGCCGGCCTGCTGCGCGTCGACGCCGGCGAGCTGCGCGTGCTCGGCATCGACGTGGCCGCCGACCCGCAGGCGGTGCAGGACCGCATCAGCTACATGCCGCAGCGCTTCGGCCTCTACGACGACCTCAGCGTGCAGGAGAACCTCGACCTCTATGCCGACCTGCACGGCGTGCCGCGCGACGAGCGGCGCGCGCGCTACGGCCGGCTGATGGAGATGACCGACCTCGGCCGCTTCACCGACCGGCCCGCGGGCAAGCTCTCGGGCGGCATGAAGCAGAAGCTCGGGCTGGCCTGCACGCTGGTGCGCTCGCCCGAGCTGCTGCTGCTCGACGAACCCACGGTGGGCGTCGATCCGCTGTCGCGGCGCGAGCTGTGGCAGATCGTGCAGCAGCTGGTGGACGACGAGAAGCTCTCGGTCATCGTGAGCACCGCCTACCTCGACGAGGCCGAGCGCTGCGCGCGCGTGTTCGTGCTGCGCGAGGG
>NZ_JBZAYE010001151.1:0-1202 GCF_058244205.1 Variovorax sp. 20P10.2.4 | reverse complement strand
GCGCCGGCGGCTTCTGCTACCTGAACAACGCGGCCATCGCGGCGCAGGCGCTGCGCGCGAAGCATGCGCGCGTGGCGGTGCTCGACACCGACATGCACCACGGCCAGGGCGTGCAGGAGATCTTCTACGAGCGCGCCGACGTGCTCTATGTCTCGATCCACGGCGACCCGACCAACTTCTACCCGGTGGTCGCGGGCCACGAGGACGAGTGCGGCGTCGGTGCCGGCCTGGGCTTCAACCTCAACCTGCCGATGCCCCATGGCGCCAGCGAGGCGCTGTTCTTCGACCGGCTCGACGCCGCGGCCCGCGCGCTGCGGCGCTACCAGCCCGATGCGCTGGTGCTGGCGCTGGGCTTCGACATCTACCATGAGGACCCGCAGTCGCGCGTCGCGGTGACCACGCCGGGCTTCGCCCGCCTGGGCGAGGCGATCGGCGGGTTGAAGCTGCCGACCCTGATCGTGCAGGAAGGCGGCTACCACCTCGACAGCCTCGAACGGAACGCGGCCGCGTTCTTCGGGGGCTTCGCGCGCGAGCGCTAGCGCCGCGCGGGCGCGTGCAGCGCGCCGTGCACGTGGCCCGCGTGCTGGCCGAAGCCCTCGGGCTCGAGCGCGACCGCGTCGAGCTCCTGGATGATCCCGCAGGGCTGGGCCGAATCGGCGCCGCCGCATTGCCGGCGCAGCGCCTTCAACTGCTTCTCGAGCGTGCGCAGCTCGGCGATGCGCGCCGCCACGTGGCCGATGTGGTCGTCGAGCAGCTGGTTGACCTCGCCGCAGTCCTCCTGCGGCGCATCGCGGAATTTCAGCAGGCTGCGGATCTCGTCGAGCGTCATGTCGAGCGAGCGGCAGCGGCGCACGAAGCCCAGGCGCTGCGCGTGGTCCTCGCCGTAGATGCGGTAGTTGCCCTCGGTGCGCGCGGGCGCGGGCAGCAGGCCTTCGCGCTCGTAGTAGCGGATGGTCTCGACGGGCGTGTTCGCGGCCTTGGCCAGATCACCGATTTTCATGATGCGGCAGATGGAAGGCTGGCGGGCGGGCCGGGCCGTGGTGGCCGGCGAAGCCCCGCCAGCGGGTGGGGGAACTGCGTTTGACTCTACACCTGCTTCAGGGTTTTCAATCGAGCCCATGACGAACCAGAACACGCTCGACAGGGATATTCGGGGGGGCACGGCGCCCGCCGACGCGCACGGCCACGACCATGGCCACGCG
>NZ_JBZAYE010001150.1:0-1202 GCF_058244205.1 Variovorax sp. 20P10.2.4 | reverse complement strand
CTCCTGGTCGATCGCGCCGAACATCGAGCGGCCGTCGAGCCCCTTCATCTCGATGCGGATGGTGTCGCCGTAGCGCATGAACTCGGTCGAGGGCGCGCCGTCCTGGATGGTCTCGATGCAGCGCTTCTCGGCGATGCACGAATAGCCGCGCGGCCATTCCATGCGGCCGTTCTTCTCCACGCCCTTGTTGCTCACGGTGCCGCTGCCGACGATGCTGCCGGCGCGCACGTTGCGCGTCTTGGCGACGTGGGCGATGAGCTGGCCGAAGTGGAAGGTCATCTCGGGACCGGCCTCGCACAGGCCGACCTTGCGGCCGTTCCAGTTGCTCTGCAGCGCGAGGTGCACGCGGCCGCCGGCCCAGGCCTCGCCGAGCTCGTCGAGGGTCACGGCCACGGGGCTGAAGGCGGTGGCGGGCTTGCTCTGGAAGAAGCCGAAGCCCTTGGCGAGCTCGGCCGGGATCAGGTTACGCAGGCTGACGTCGTTGGCCAGCATCACGAGGCGGATGCCGTCGAGCGCCTGCTCGGGCGTGGCGCCCATCTTCACGTCGCCGGTGACGACCGCGATCTCGGCCTCGAAATCGATGCCCATGGCCTCGCTGGGCACGACCACGTCGTCGGTCGGGCCGATGAAGTCGTCGCTGCCGCCCTGGTACATCAGCGGGTCCTGATAGAAGCTCTCGGGCACCTCGGCGTTGCGCGCCTTGCGCACCAGCTCGACGTGATTCAGGTAGGCCGAGCCGTCGGCCCACTGGTAGGCGCGCGGCAGCGGCGCCATGCACTGCGCGGGATCGAAGGGAAAGGCGTGGCGCGCGCGGCCGGCGTTGAGCGCGGCATACAGGTCCTGCAGCTGCGGCGCCATGAAACCCCAGTCGTCGAGCACCTGCTGCAGGCGGTGGGCGATGCCCGTGGCGTAGTGGGCGAGCGTGAGGTCGCGCGACACGACGACGAGCTGGCCGTCGCGGGAGCCGTCCTTGAGGGTGGCGAGTTTCATGGTGCGGTGCTGGGAAAAAGGCGACGGGGCGCCGCGCCGGGCCGCGCGCCGCTCCCCTAAACTGGTTGGACGGGCGGCAGTGTACCGAGGTGGCTTCGATGAACCTCGGCGGCGACGCCCACTCCACCTTCCATGCCGACGACCGTCGCTCCGCCGTCCTCCGCCCTGGCGCCCTCCCCGGTGCCCTGGCGGCCTTCGTGGCGGGCGCTGGC
>NZ_JBZAYE010000115.1:0-16319 GCF_058244205.1 Variovorax sp. 20P10.2.4 | reverse complement strand
CCGCCCGTGCCCATGTCGAGCAGGTCGGGCGACTGGCGCGCGCGGTGGACCACCGCCCGTTCGAAATCCCAGGGCACGGCGGTGGTCGCGATGCGGCCATCGCAGGACAGGTCCCAGCCGACCAGCGGCTTGCGCGCAGCCTCGGCCAGCAGTCGATCGAATTCGGTCATCGCGCCAGTCTGCCGCATGACGGCCTCAGGGCGCGAGCGTGCGATAGAAGTAGGTGGTGTCGCAGAAGCCGCCGCGCGGCAGCAGCGCATAGCCGGGGATGGTGCCGCTGCGCTGCCAGCCCGAGCGTTCGTAGAGCCGCTCGGCCTCGGGGCTCGAGGTGTCGAGCACCAGCAGCGTCTTGCCGCTGTCGCGCGCGGCCTGCTCGGCCGCCTGCATCAGCAGCGCGCCGAGCCCCTGGCGCCGAGCGCGCCGGTGCACCAGCATCTTCGCGAGGTCGGCGCGGTGCGGCTGGTTGTCGGGCTGGTCGAGCACGAGCTGCACCGTGCCGACGATGCCCTGCGCATCCTCCACCACCATCAGCGCGCGCTCCCCGCGCGCCACGCCGTCGGCCACCTTGCGCCAGAAGGCCAGCGCCTGCTCGAGCGACAGCGGATGCATGAAGCTCACCGAGGCATCGCCGTCGACGCAGTCGATCAGCAACTCGGCCAGCGATTGCAGTTGCGCCGCGTCCACCGCCCGCAGGCGGCGCACCGGGTGGAGGCTGGTGGGGTTCATGGCGTTCTCACTTCCAGACATCGGGATGGGGGCTCACGATCGCGACCGCATAGCGGGCGGTCTCGCGCGTGGGATTGAAGTAGGCGACGGGCCGGTCGAGCACCATCGCGAGGCAGTCGCCGGCGTCGAGCCGGTGGCGCTCCTCGCCCACGGTGATCTCGATCGTTCCCTCGAGCATCCAGACCTGCTGGTGCACCTGCGACTCGCGCGCGCCCGACTCGTAGGCCACGCGCGCCTTGGGCGGGAACAACACCTCGACGATCTGCAGCGGCGAGGCGATGCCGCCGGGCGACACGTTGCGCCGCAGGTAGCCCGACGAGGGATCGCGCCATTGCGGCTGGTCGGCGCGGCGCGCCACCGGATCGGCGCGCGGGCGCGGCTCGTCGAACAGCGCGGCCAGCATCGTGCCGAGGCCGGTCGCGAGCTTCTCGAGCACCACCGCCGTGGGGCTGCTCTCGCCGCGCTCGATCAGCGAGATCATCGAGCGGCTGACCCCGCTCTGCGCGGCCAGCGCCTCGAGCGAGAGGCCACGCGCGGCGCGCAGTTCGCGCACGCGGCGGGCGATGCGGTCGTTGAGGGGAGCGGGAGCTTCTTCTTTCATGTTGGATTTATTTTCCAACATGATGGAATGTCGGTCAAGCCGGCGATGCCGCCTCGCGCAGCGCCTTGTAGGCGGCCACGAGCTCATCGAGCGAGAACGCGCGATTGAGTCCGCTGGGATTGGGCAGGATCCAGGTCTCGATGCCGGCGAAGGGTTCGGGCTGGCGGCCCCATTCGATCTGCGGGCGCCCCGTCATGCCCGCATAGGCGGCCTTGCCGAGGAACGCGAGGCGGCGCGGGCCGCAGGCGGCGATCTTGCGGGTGAAGGCCTCGGTGGCGGCCGCGAATTCATGCGCGGCCAATTGGCTCGCGCGCGCCGTCGGCCGGTCGACGGCCGTGGTCAGGCCGTAGCCGCGTTGCAGCAGCAGCGGCGCCTCGGCGGGCTGCATCAGCTTCGGCGTGAAGCCGGCCAGGTGCAGCACGCGCCAGAAGCGGTTGCCCCGGCCTTCGAAGTGAAGACCGGAGGCGGCCGCGCGCTGGCCCGGGTTGATGCCGCAGAAGACGATGGCGAGGCCGGGGGCGAGGAGGTCGGGCAGAGCTTGGGAAGCCATGCGGGTCGATTGTGTCGTCTCGCGACGAGAGGCGCCCGCGTGCCTGCGCGGCTTTGTTCTAGGCTTTCGACGCCCCTGCCTGCGCGCCGGGCCCGGCCTGATCGGCATGGGCAGGGTCTTCGGGCGGTTGCCCGCGAACGGCAGGCAGGGTGCCATGCCGCAGCCATGCATCGAGCTCACCCTGCGAGATGCCCATCCAGCCGGCCGTCGATGCACCCAGGCCGTCGACCGCCTGCTGGTACGCGAGCTTGAAGGCACCCTGCGCCTCGGCCTCGCTGCCGAAATGCCCGTCCCTGTGCCAGAGCCCGACAGGAACGACCTGACCGGGTTTCGCTCCCGCCTCGACCAGCCGGCGGTGATCCCTCTGCGTGAAGCCCTTCGATCGGCGACTTGCCGGAAGATCCTTGGGGGTGCTCAAAGCCATGGCGCTCTCTGGTGGGGGTTGAACCTGCCCCACGGCCAGGCAGCCCGCACCGCAGGAGTTGGTCTTCGACCAACGCCATCTACGCAGAGGAAACGGCTTCGGATTCAGCCTGGCGATGGCGCGTCCTTGCGTTGTCGCCCGCCCATCGACCGCTCATGCCAGGCGAGCCAAGGCTCGCCCTCCCCCTCATCACTCCACCGTCACGCTCTTCGCCAGGTTGCGCGGCTTGTCCACGTCCGTGCCGCGCGCGCAGGCCGTGTGATAGGCCAGCAGCTGCAGCGGCACCACGTGCAGCAGCGGCGACAGCGCGCCGTAGTGCTCGGGCATGTGGATCACGTGCAGGCCTTCGCTGCTCTTGATCTTCGAGTCGCCGTCGGCCAGCACGTAGAGCACGCCGCCGCGCGCGCGCACTTCCTGCAGGTTGCTCTTGAGCTTCTCGAGCAGGGCGTCGTTGGGCGCCACGGCGACCACCGGCATCTCGCTGGTCACCAGCGCGAGCGGGCCGTGCTTGAGCTCGCCGGCGGCATAGGCCTCGGCATGGATGTAGGTGATCTCCTTGAGCTTGAGCGCGCCCTCGAGCGCGATCGGGTAGTGCAGGCCGCGGCCCAGGAACAGCGCGTTGTCCTTGCGCGCGAAGTCCTCGGCCCAGTTGATGATCTGCGGCTCGAGCGCGAGCACCGACTGCAGCGCGACCGGCAGGTGGCGCATCTCCTTGAGGTAGCGCGCTTCGTCTTCCGCGCTCAGCAGGCCCTTCGACTGCGCGATCGCCAGCGTGAGCAGGAACAGGCCCGCGAGCTGGGTGGTGAAGGCCTTGGTCGAGGCTACGCCGATCTCGACGCCGGCGCGCGTGATGTAGGCCAGCTTGCACTCGCGCACCATGGCGCTGGTGGCGACGTTGCAGATGGTCAGGGTCTGCTCCATGCCGAGCGAGCGCGCATGCTTGAGCGCGGCCAGGGTGTCGGCGGTCTCGCCCGACTGGCTGATGGTGACGACCAGGGTGCGCGGGTCGGGCACCGAGTCGCGGTAGCGGTACTCGCTCGCGATCTCGACCTGGGTCGAGATCTTCGCGATGCCCTCGAGCCAGTACTTGGCGGTGCAGCCGCTGTAGTAGCTGGTGCCGCAGGCCAGGATCAGGATGCGGTCGATGTCCTTGAACACGCGGTGCGCGCTGGCGCCGCTCTGCTTGCCGTCCTGGCCGATGCCGTCGAACAGCTCGGGCACGATGCCTTCCACGCCCTCGAGCGTGTCGCCGATGGCGCGCGGCTGCTCGAAGATCTCCTTCTGCATGTAGTGGCGGTAGGGGCCGAGCTCGGCCGCGCCGCTGTGGGCCTGCACGGTGCGCACCGGGCGCTGCACCGGCTTGTGGGCGCGGTCGACGATCCAGTACTTGCCGGGCTGCAGGTCGACCACGTCGCCTTCCTCGAGGTACACGATCTGGTCGGTGACGCCGGCCAGCGCCATCGCGTCGCTGGCCAGGAAGTTCTCGGCACCGTCCTTGCCGGCGCCCAGGATCAGCGGCGAACCGGCGCGCGCGCCGACCACGCGCTGCGGCTCGTCGCGGCTGATCACGGCGATGGCGTAGGCGCCCGTGAGCTGGCGCACGGCGCCCTTCACGGCCTCGAACAGGTCGCCGTCGTAGAGGCTGTCGACCAGGTGGGCGATGACTTCGGTGTCGGTCTGGCTCTCGAACACGTAGCCCTTGGCTTCGAGGCTGGCACGCAGCGCCTCGTGGTTCTCGATGATGCCGTTGTGCACCAGCGCGATGCGGCCGGGCCGCGCTTCCTGCGCGCCGGCGCCCGGGCCGTGGCTGAAGTGCGGGTGCGCGTTGTGCACCGCGGGCGCGCCGTGCGTGGCCCAGCGGGTGTGGGCGATGCCGGTCAGGCCCTCGAGCCTGTCCTCGGCCACCTGGGTCTGGAGGTCGGCCACGCGCGAGGTGGTGCGCGCGCGCGTCAGACCGCCCGCGTGCACGGCCACGCCGCAGGAGTCATAGCCGCGGTACTCGAGCCGCTGCAGGCCCTGGACCAGGACCGGGACGATGTTTCGATGGGAAGCCGCGCCGACGATGCCGCACATGGTTGTCTTGCCTTTGGAAAGGAATGAAGGAGAACGAAAAGAATTGCTGCGAATGGTAGGGAGGGTGAAAAGAAATTTGCCGTCTAAATTTCAATGAATTTGGACTTTTATTTCACACATTCAAGCTAGTGAATTTTTATTCCATAATTTCATCAATCATGGAATTCATCGCACTCGACGCCATCGACCTGAAGCTGCTCGACGCCCTGCAGCGCGACGCCTCGGCCACCAACCAGAAGCTGGCGGCCGCCGTGGGCATCTCGCCGCCGACCTGCCTGCGGCGGGTCCAGCGGCTGTGGCAGGAGGGATTGATCGAGCGCCAGGTGGCGCTGCTGTCGCCCGACCGGCTGGCCGCCGTGCTGGGCCACGGGCTGCAGGCGGTGGTGGAGATCTCGCTCGACCGGCAGGACGCCGAGTCGCTCGAGGCCTTCGAGGCGCGCGTGATCGCGGACGACGCGGTGCAGCAGTGCTGGCGCGTGTCGCCGGGACCGGATTTCGTGCTGGTGGTGGCCGCGCGCGACATGCCCGGCTACGGCGCGCTGGTGCAGCGGCTGTTCACCGCCGACGCCAACGTGCGCAACGTCAAGGCCTTCTTCAGCCTCAAGCGCGCGAAGTTCGAGCCGCGGGTGCCGCTGGCGCCCGCGGGCTGAGGCGCGTCAGGCCTTCGGTTTCTTCTGCGGCCGCTGCCAGTTCGGCAGGCTGATCTGCTTGCCGCGCGCCACGGTCAGCGCGCCGGCCGGCGTGGTCTTGGTGACGGTGGAGCCGCCGCCCACGGTGCCGCCCGCGCCGATGGTGACCGGCGCCACCAGCACGCAGTTGCTGCCGATGTGCACGTCATCCTCGAGCACGGTGCGGTGCTTGTTGGCGCCGTCGTAGTTGGCCGTGATGCTGCCCGCGCCGTAGTTGACGCGCGCGCCCACGGTGGCGTCGCCCAGGTAGGCCAGGTGGTTGGCCTTGGCGCCGGCGGCCAGGGTGGAGTTCTTGACCTCGACGAAGTTGCCGATGTGCACCTCGGTGCCGAGCTGGGCGCCGGGGCGCAGCCGCGCGAAGGGGCCGATCAGCGCACGCTCGCCGACCGTCACGCCGGCCTTCTCGCCATCGATGTGGGTGAAGGGATGGATCACGGCGCCGGCCTCGATCCGGGCATTGGCGATCACGCAGTTGGCGCCGATGCGCACGCCCTCGCCGAGCGAGACCTGGCCCTCGAACAGGCAGTTGACGTCGATCTCGACATCGCCGCCGCATTCGAGCGTGCCGCGCAGGTCGAAGCGCGCCGGGTCGGCCAGCCGCACGCCCTGGGTCATCAGGGCCTCGGCCTGGCGGCGCTGGAAGGCGCGCTCGAGCTCGGCCAGCTGCACCGGGCTGTTGATGCCGGCCACCTGCAGGCCGTCGGTCGTGATGTGGGCCACCACCGGCACGCCGTCGGCCGCGGCGTGCTTGACGATGTCGGTCAGGTAGTACTCGGCCTGGGCGTTGCGGTTGTCCAGCCGCTCGAGCCAGCCCTTGAGCAGCTTCGCGGGCGCGGCCATCACGCCGCTGTTGATCTCGCGCACGGCGCGCTGCGCCTCGCTGGCGTCCTTGTGCTCGACGATGGCGGTCACCTCGCCACCCGCGGCGTTGCGGATGATGCGGCCGTAGCCGGTGGGGTCGTCCAGCTCGATGGTCAGCAGCGCCAGCCGCTCGCCGCCGCTGGCGGCGATCAGGGTGCGCAAGGTGTCCTCGGCGATCAGCGGCACGTCGCCCGAGAGGATCACCACTGTGCCGTCGTCGGGCAGCAGCGGCGTGGCCTGCTGCACCGCGTGGCCGGTGCCCAGTTGCGGCTCCTGGCGCGCGAAGCGCAGCGAGGCGGCCTCGGGCGAGGCGGCCATGGCGGCCTCGACCTGCTCGGCGCCGTGGCCCGTGACGATCACCACGTGCCGGGCGCCGATGCACGCGGCGGTGCCGGTCACGTGCGACAACAGTGCGCGGCCGGCCAAACGATGCAACACTTTGGGAAGCCTGCTCTTCATGCGCGTGCCCTTGCCGGCCGCCATGATCACGACGTCGACCGGTCCCTGGTTGCCCTGCTTCGGAATCTGATTCATGCCTTTTTCTACCCGGATGCGTTGTTTCAAGCTGGCGCGGATTATCGGCGTGATGGCGCTGGTGGCCGTCCTGGGGGCTTGCAGCGCCATCAAGCTGGCCTACAACAACCTGCCCGAGCTCAGCTACTGGTGGCTCGACGGCTACCTCGATTTCGACGGTTCGCAGACGCCCAAGGTGCGCGACGAGCTCGCGCAGCTGCTCGACTGGCACCGGCGCAACGAGCTGCCGAAGATCGCGGCGCTGCTGCAGGAGGCCGAGACGCTGGCGCCCGGTGAGGTGACGCCGGCCCAGGCCTGCGCCATGACCGACCGCATCCGCGACCGGCTGCTGGCGGTCAGCGAGCGCGCCGAGCCCGCGGGCACCGAGCTGTTGCTGAGCCTCAGCGAGGCCCAGCTGCAGCAGCTCGAGCGCAAGTACGCGAAGAACAACGCCGACTACCGCAAGGACTGGCTCGACCGCTCGCCGGCCCGGGTGCAGGAGAAGCGCTACGACCAGTTCCTCGACCGCTTCGAGGACTTCTACGGCCGGCTTTCGCCCGAGCAGCGCGAGCTGCTGCGCCAGCAGGTGGCGCAGTCGGTGTTCGACCCGAAGCTGCAGGACGTGGAGCGCCGCAAGCGCCAGCAGGAGGCGCTGGTGCTGCTGCGCGGCTTCGTCGCGAACCGCACGCCGCCCACCGAGGCGCGCGCCGCGCTGCATGCCTACCTGCAGCGCATCGCCGATCCGCCCCCCGGGCCCTGGCGCGAGCAGCAGCAGGCGCTGCTGCAGGAAGGCTGCCGCAACCTGGCCGCGCTGCACAACGGCACCAGCGCGGCGCAGCGCGCGCAGGCGGTCAAGCGGCTGCAGGCCTACCAGAACGACCTGCGGCAGCTGGTGGCCGGCGGCTGAGCCGGCGCCGCCCCCGGTTCAGATCAGCGGCGTGGGCCGCAGCGGGCGCTCGAAGTAGTCGCCCAGCGCCTCGAGCGCGCGCGGCTCGAGGATGCGCAGCCAGCGGTCGTCGAGCTTGTAGAGCCCGAGCTGCGACAGCCGCCGCAAGGTCTTGTTGGTGTGGACCAGCGACAGCCCGAGCGCATCGGCGATGTGCTGCTGGTTGAGCGGGAACTCGACCCAGCCGTCGCGCACCATGCCCACACGCTCGGCGCGGCGGTACAGGTGCATCAGCAGCATCGCCACGCGCTCGACGGCACTGCGCCGGCCGGTGGTCACGAGGTTGTCGTCGATCATCTTTTCCTCGCGCGCGGCCAGCCAGGTGATGTCGTAGCCGAGCTTGGGCTCGGCATGGAACAGCTCCCACAGCCTCTCGCGCGCGAACACGCACAGCGAGACCTCGGTCAGGGCCTCGACGCCGTGGGTCTGGCCGTCGGCGAACTCGTCCTGCAGCCCGACGAAGTCGCCGGGCAGCAGCACGTTGAGGATCTGCCGCCGGCCGTCGCTCAGGGTCTTGTAGCGGAAGGCCCAGCCCGAATAGAGCGTGAACAGCTGCGGGCTGCGCCGGTGTTCCTCGATGATCGAGCCGCCGGCCTCGACGCGGCGCGCGCCGATGCGGAACGATTCAATGGTGCGCAACTGGTCGGCGGACACCGGCAAAAAGGCCGGCAGCTGACGCAGCGCGCAACGGCTGCAGGGATGGGGCCCGTTCTCCGGGGCGGCGGGTGTGGGGTACTGGTCGGGCACCACCGACTATAGGCATCGAGGGGGGTGGGACCGGTATGTCTTTTTACATTTCGTGATGTCGGACGGCTGCCTACACTGCGCTCCCTTTTCCCATCCCGGCCCATGATTTCCGACGAACAGACGCAAGCTCCCGCGCCCGCCCCGGCGCTCTCCGAGATCCTCTACTGCAGCGAGCTTGCGCCGGACCTGCCGCCCGACACGGTGGCCAACATCGTCGCGCGCGCCCGCGCGCGCAACGGCGAACTCGGCATCACCGGGCTGCTGGTCTTCGACGGCCAGCGCTTCTGCCAGCACATCGAGGGACCGCCCGATGCCCTGCGCTCGCTGATGGACCGCATCGCGCGCGACCCGCGCCATGTCGACGTGCGCGTGGCCTGGCAGGGCGAACTGGCCGCGCGCCGCTACAGCGGCTTCCGGCTCGGGCTGGCCGAGAGCGAGGGGCCCGACCTGATGGCCGGCGTGCATGCGCTCGACGGCGAGGTCGCGCTCAAGCATTTCCTGGCGCTGCGCCGCAGTTTCGACATCAACGGCTGAAAAGCCCCCAAAAAGAACAGGGGCCGGACCGCGCTCGACGCGCCGTCCGGCCCCTTGGTATGACGGGAGCGGCTCGCGCCGCCGCCCGGTGGCCCAGGATCGATCAGGAAACCCGCGGGATCAAGCGGCGTCCCACGTGTACGTGGCGCCGTAGCCGTCCCAGGCTTCCATCACGATGCGCTGGCCGGCCGCCACGGTGAGCGACTCACCGGGGGCGAGCACCAGGTCCTCGCTCGGGTTCTCGAGCGTGGCATCGGGCGTGATCCAGACCCGGCCCTGGCGTACGCGCAGCACGCTGTCGCCGCGCGCCTTCAGGCTCATCGCCTCGCCGGGCGCGATTTGCCAGGCACCGCGGCGCACGGCCGGCGGAATCGCGGCGGCGGTGTTGCGGTTGGGCAGCGACAGGGTGGACAGCGTAGAGGTGGTGCAGACGGCAGTGGACATGATGGGCTCCTAGGTGTTTGCCGAATCGCGAATCAATGGGTGCTTGGGAAAGAAGGCAGCAATGGCGCGGTTCGGGAATGAATGATCGTTTCCCGGCCGTTGGCAGTCCAATGAAAAGGAGGTAGCCTACTGATTCCGGTTTCGCATCAATCCCGAAGCAGGCGCCGGCCCCCGATCCATGCAGCATTCGCAAACCCACCTGCGCTCCCGCCCGATCTCCGCCGGCCACCTGCGCGCCTTCGAGGCGGTCGCGCGGCACCTGAACTTCCGTGCCGCGGCCGAGGAAATGGCCCTGACCCAGTCGGCCGTGAGCCGCCAGATCCAGTCGCTCGAGGAGGAAGTGGGCGTGCCGCTGTTCCTGCGCCACACGCGCGCGGTCGAGCTGACCAGCGCGGGCGCCCAGCTGCTGCTGGCGGTGCAGCAGGCACTGCCGCGCGTCGACACCGCGGTGCGGCAGATCCGCCAGAGCGCCGGGCGCAAGAGCGTCTCGCTGACCACCTTCGCCTCGTTCGCCTCGATGTGGCTGATCCCGCGGCTCGAGGCCTTCCAGCGCGACAACCCCGAGATCGACATCCGGATCGACGCCAGCGACCTCGCGGTCGACCTCGAGGTGGCCGACGTCGACATCGCGCTGCGCTACGGCCCGCGCGAGGCCATGCCCCCGCAGGCCGTGCGGTTGTTCGGCGAAAACCTCACGCCAGTGGCGAGCCCCTGGCTCATCAAGAGCAGCCCGCCAATCAAGAAGCCCGAGGACATCGCGCGCTTCACGCTGATCGAGGCCGGCGACGCCCACCGCACCCATCTCGAGTGGCTGACCTGGCGGCGCTGGTTCGAGCTGCACGGCCTGGAACGTGCCCAGCCCAAGCGCTGGCTCTATTTCAACTACGCCTACCAGATGGTGCAGGCCGCACTCACCGGCCAGGGCGTGGTGCTGGCGCGCAGTTCACTGATCGCCGAGAGCCTGGCCAACGGCGACCTGATCGAGGTGCTGCCGCAGCACCGCATGGATTCGCCGATGTCCTATTGGCTCATCGCCGGCCCGCGCAGCGCGCTGCGGCCCGAGATCAAGGCCTTCTGGGACTGGCTGCTGGCGCAGGCCGGCACCACGCGCGAGACCATCGGCGAGGTGCCCGATCCGGACACCGTCGACGACCTCGACTGACGAGAAAAAGGGCGCCGCGGCTCGAGGCCGGGCGCCCGTATGCGCAGGAAGCAGCCGCTCAGCCGATCGGCCAGACCACCCCGTTGTCGTTGAGGATGGCGTCGAGCGGCAGGTCGTGCGCCTCGGGCTCGAAGTCCTCGAGGAAGCCGTTCGCGAAACCCAGGCCGACCGTGAAGGGCCGCGGCTCGAGGGCGGCCAGCGTGCGGTCGTAGAAGCCGCCGCCGTAGCCGAGCCGGTAGCCGCCCGCGCTGTAGCCCACGCAGGGCACGAACAGCAGGGTCGGCACGATCAGCTCGGTGTCCTTGGGCTTGGGAATGCCGTAGGCGTCCTCTTCCATCTGGCAGCCCGGGTACCAGGCGTGGAAGGTCAGGGTCTTGTGGACCTTGTCGATCACGGGCAGGCCGATGCGGCGGCGCTGCGGCTCGTCGATCAGCTCGCCGTCCTCCTTCCACCGATGCAGCGCGGGCAACGGATCGAACTCGCCCTTGATCGGCCAGTAGGCGCCGATCACGGTGTCGGGGCGGCCGACCAGCCAGATGCGCATCACGCGCTGCAGCAGGTCCGCGCGTGTCAGCCGGTCCGGCATCCCCAGACGTTGTTCGATCAACGCCTTGCGCAGCTGATCCTTGAGAAAACTCGCCGTCGCCGACGTGGCGGCATCCTTTGACTTGTCCATAATCTCCCGATGCAGTTTTCAAGCATTTTGGCATCCATGTGCCGCCGCCCGCGCAGCGTCGCGCCGGCACTGGTTCTTTCGGCCCTCGCGGCCTGCGCGCTGACCCTCTTCGCACCCGCCGCGGCGCTGGCGCAGAACAACACCAACGACGAGGTGCTGCTGCAGATGAAGCAGGCCTTCCAGCGCGGCGACAAGGCCCGGCTGGCGGCGCTGCTGCCGCAGGCCCGCGGCCACGTGCTCGAACCCTGGGCCGCCTACTGGGAACTCAAGGCGCGGCTGCAGGAAGCCGGCGCGAACGAGGTGCAGGACTTCTTCGCGCGCTACCCCGGCACCTACCAGGAAGACCGGCTGCGCAACGACTGGCTGCTGCTCACGGGCCAGCGCCGCGACTGGGACAACTTCTCGGCCGCCATCGCGGGCTTCCGCATGGGCGACGACGCCCAGGTGCGCTGCTACGCGATCCTGGTCGACGCGTTGCGCAGCGGCAGCGCCACCCAGGCCCAGGCCGACGAGATCCGGCGCAACTGGTTCGCCCAGCGCGACAGCGACGACGGCTGCCTCACGGCCGCCGACCGCATGATCGCCGCGCGCCTGCTCTCGCCCAACGACGCCTGGAAGAAGGCGCGCCTGGCCATCGAGGCCAACCGGCCGCAGGCCGCGCGCGGCGCCGTCACGCTGGCCTCGCCCGATGCGCTGCCGCTGTTCGAGGAGGTCAACGCGAGCGCGGCCAAGTTCCTCGTCACGCGCGGGCCCGTGGCCGCCAAGTCGCGCCGCGAGCTGGTCACGCTGGCGCTGATCAAGATCGCGATGGCCGATCCCGAGCAGGCCGCCTCGCAGCTCGACGCCAAGTGGAGCGCGATGCTCTCGGCCGAGGAGCGCAACTGGATCTGGGGCACCATCGGCCGCCAGTCGGCGATCAAGCTCTGGCCGCAGGCCGTGAGCTACTTCGGCAACGTGACCAAGAACGCCGACCTGTCGGACGACATGCTCGGCTGGCGCGTGCGCGCGGCGCTGCGCGCCGGCCAGTGGAAGGACGTGGCGCCCGCCATCAACGCCATGAGCGAAGCCAGCCAGCAGGACCCGACCTGGACCTACTGGAAGGCCCGCGCGCTGGTCAATGCCGGCGGCGACGAGCGCCGCGCCCAGGCGCGCGAGCTCTACCAGGGCATCGCCGGTACGCGCGGCTTCTACGAGATGCTGGCGCTCGAGGAGCTGGGCCAGCGCGTGATGGCCGCCACCCGGCCCGCGCCGCTCACGCCCGAGGAACGCAACGCCGCGCGCCTGAACCCCTCGCTCAACCGCGGCCTCTACGCCATCGCGATCGGCCTGCGCCCCGAGGGCACGCGCGAATGGAACTACGCCACCAACCTGCACGACCGGGGCGGCATGGACGACCGCGCGCTGCTGGCCGCGGCCGACTTCGCCTGCCAGCGCGAGGTCTGGGACCGCTGCATCAACACCAGCGAGCGCACCAAGGGCGTGATCGACGTCGAGCAGCGCTTCCCGATGCCCTTCCACGACACCGTGCTGCGCAAGAGCCAGGACATCGGCCTCGACCCGGCCTACGTCTACGGCCTGATCCGCCAGGAGAGCCGCTTCATCATGGACGCGCGCTCGGGCGTCGGCGCCTCGGGCCTGATGCAGGTGATGCCCGCCACCGCGCGCTGGACCGCGCGCAAGATCGGCATGACCGACTTCACGCCGGGCCAGATCAACGACCGCGAGACCAACATCACCATCGGCACCAACTACCTGAAGCTCGCGCTCGACGACTTCGACGACTCGATGGCGCTGGCCGCCGCGGCCTACAACGCCGGCCCGGGCCGCCCGCGCAGCTGGCGCAACGGCCCGGTGCTCGACGCCGCGATCTGGGCCGAGAACGTGCCGTTCAACGAGACCCGCGACTACGTGAAGAAGGTGCTGGCCAACACCACCAACTACGCCGCGATCATCACCGGCCGGCCGCAGTCGCTGAAGGAACGCCTGGGCCGGGTCGGCCCGCGCGACGCCGCGATGCCCGAGCCCAACAAGGACCTGCCCTGAGATGAGCTGGCGCGACGAGGTCCTCGACACCATCGCCGCCGAGTTCTCGGACGTGGGCGACCTCGCCCAGCTCACGCGCATCCTGGTGCGGCTGCTGCTCGCGGCGCTGCTGGGCTTCGTGCTCGGCTTCGAGCGCGAGCAGCAGGGCAAGGCGGCCGGCGTGCGCACCCACATGCTGGTGGCCATCGGCTCGGCCCTGTTCGTGCTCGTGCCGCAGCAGACCGGCATCGTGCCGGCCGACATGAGCCGCGTGATCCAGGGCCTGGTGGCCGGCGTCGGTTTCCTCTGCGCGGGCACCATCCTCAAGCAGGGCAAGGACGAGCACCACGTGCAGGGCCTCACCACCGCCGCGGGACTGTGGATGACGGCCGCGATCGGCATGGCCTGCGGCCTGGGCCGCGAGGCCACGGCGGTGATCAGCGCGCTGCTGGCGCTGGTGGTGCTGCAGTTCGTGCCGCGGCTCGTGAGCCTGATCGAGCGCACGATCGGGCCGCCCAAGGGCGAGGAGGCCCCCGGCCGCGCCACGCCGCGCGTCATCGCCTCGAGCAGCGAGCCCGCGCTGCGCACCGACGACACCGACCGACGATAGCCGGCGGCGCGCGGGCCACGCCCGTCATCAATGCGCGCCGCAAACGGTATCAATCGTGCGGCGCCCGCGCCCTAGCATCGAAGGCTTTGCCACGAAACCAACCGGAGGAATCCCATGCTCAAGCTCTACATCGGCAACAAGAACTACTCGTCGTGGTCCATGCGTCCCTGGGTGCTGCTCAAGCAGACCGGCATTCCCTTCGAGGAGGTGATGGTGCGCTTCGACGCCTTCGAGGCCGGCTCCAACTTCAAGGCCGTGGTCGGCGCGGTCAACCCCACGGCGCGCGTGCCGGTGCTGATCGACGGCGACATCACGGTCTGGGATTCGCTCGCCATCGCCGAGTACCTGGCCGAGCAGTTTCCCGACAAGGCGCTGTGGCCGCGCGACAAGGCCGCGCGGGCCCGCGCGCGCAGCGTCAGCGCCGAGATGCACTCGGGCTTCGGCAACCTGCGCAACCACTTCCCGATGAACATCGAGGCCTCGCTGGCCGAGGTCGGCGCGCGCGTGCTGAAGGAACAGCCCGGCGTGGTCGAGGACCTGGAACGCATCGCGGCCATGTGGAGCGAGCTGCTCGACACCCATGGCGGCCCGATGCTGTTCGGCGAGTTCGGCATCGCCGATGCCTTCTACGCGCCGGTGTGCATGCGCATCCGCAGCTACGGGCTGCCGGTGCCGCCCGCGGCGCAGGCCTACATCGAGCGCGTGGCGGCCCTGCCGGGCGTCGCCGCGTGGATCGAGCAGGCGCTCGCGGAGCAGGATTTCGTGGCCTTCGACGAGCCCTACCGGACCTCGCGCTGATCGTCGTTCGCTGTCGTCGATCGGCGCGAGCCGGCCAGGCCGCGTCGCGTCCGGTCAGAAGCGGTAGGTGGCCGCCACGTAGGTCACGATCGGATTGAGCTTCAGGCGCGCTTCGCTGGTCGCGATCGGCAGGCCCGTGATCGAGGTCGTCGTGAGCTTGGCCTTGGTCTTCAGCGGGATGTAGGAGACCGAGAAGGAAATGCCCCAGTGCTTGTCGAACTGGTAGGCCAGGCCGGCGTTGAGCACGGGCGCGAAGGAGCTGTCGAGCTTGGCGGTGGTCACGGTCGACAGCGGCCGCTGGCGCAGCTGGCTGCCGAGCGCTTCCTGCAGGTTGCTGGTGATCTGCACGCCGCTGTACCAGACGTAGGTGGCGCCCAGGCCCACGAAGGGACGGAAGGCGGCATTGCCGTCGTTGAAGTAGTACTTGCCGAGGATGGTCGGGCTCCATTGGCGTGCCTTGCCCAGTTCGCCCACGCGCGCCAGCGTGCCGGTGCCTTCGAGCTTGAACTTCGGCGGGATGCCCAGCACGCCTTCCACGGCCCAGTGGTCGTCGAGGAAATAGGCCGCGTTGAGACCCAGCGTGTCGGAATCGCTCACGCTGGCGCCCGAGCCGGCGAGCACGCTCTGCACCGGCGAGGTCAGCATCAGCGGCTTGCTCTTGTCCTGCGGCGAAAGATGGAACCAGCCCGCACCGACGACCCAGTCGCCGGCCTTCTGTGCAAAGGCGCTGCCGGACGTCAGTGCCCCGAGGGCTGCCAACGCCAACATGGTTTTTTTCATGATGTGAATACTCCTTTGGTTGAAATTCCCCCTCCAAACGCGGTGCCGGTCTGCTGCCGGTGAGGCGTTCGAGCGCATCGAGCGAGCGAACGATCGTTCGATTTGCCTCGGAGATTATCGAACGACCGTTCTTTTTAAGCCCTGCGGGGTATCCCTACACTGCGCGCATGAAAACCTATCTCGTCGGCGGCGCGGTGCGCGACCGCCTGCTCGGACGCCCGGTGTCGGACCATGACTGGCTCGTGGTCGGCGCCACGCCCGAGGACATGGTGGCACAGGGTTTCCTGCCCGTGGGCCGCGACTTCCCGGTATTCCTGCATCCATCGACGCGCGAGGAGTACGCGCTCGCGCGCACCGAGCGCAAGAGCGCGCCCGGCTACCGCGGCTTCGTGATCCATGCCGCGCCCGACGTGAGCCTCGAGCAGGACCTCGCGCGGCGCGACCTGACCATCAACGCGATCGCGCTGCCGGCCGAGCGCGTGGCCGCCGACGGCAGCTTCGACCCCGCCCCCGCCGATCTGGCCGATCCCTTCGACGGCCAGCGCGACCTGCGCGAGAAGCGGCTGCGCCACGTCACCGACGCCTTCCGCGAGGACCCGGTGCGCATCCTGCGCGTGGCGCGCTTCGCCGCGCGCTTCGACGACTTCGAGGTCGCGTCCGACACCCTGGAGTTGATGCGCGAGATGGTCGCGGCCGGCGAGGTCGATGCGCTGGTGCCCGAGCGCGTGTGGCAGGAGCTCTCGCGCGGGCTGATGGAGACGCGGCCCTCGCGCATGTTCGAGGTGCTGCGCGCCTGCGGCGCGCTCGCGGTGCTGCTGCCCGAGGTCGACCGGCTCTGGGGCGTGCCGCAGCCCGCGCAGCACCACCCCGAGATCGACACCGGCGTGCACCTGATGATGGTGCTCGACACCAGCGCGCGCCTGTCGGCGTCGCTGGGCGTGCGCTTCGCCTGCCTGATGCACGACCTCGGCAAGGGCACCACCGATCCGGAAATCCTGCCGCGCCACATCGGCCACGAGAAGCGCAGCGCCGAGCTGCTGCAGGCGGTGTGCGATCGCTGGCGCGTGCCGGTCGACCTCCGCGAGCTGGCCGAGGTGGTGGCGCGCGAGCACGGCAACATCCACCGCAGCGGCGAGCTCGACGCCGCCGCGCTGGTGCGGCTG
>NZ_JBZAYE010001149.1:0-1209 GCF_058244205.1 Variovorax sp. 20P10.2.4 | reverse complement strand
CAGCGTGCCTTGCGTGCCCTGCAGGATCGCGCGGCCGGCCTCGAGCGCGCTGAGGCTGTCCTCGGCCGCGGCCACCACTTCCACGCCGTCGTCGAGCTGGCGGTTCGAGAGGATCAGCGTGCCGTCGCCGAAGACATTGCGCGCCAGCGCCATCGCTTCGCGGGCGGTCGGTGCGGTGAAACGTTGGATGTTCATGCGGAGGCTCCTCGCAGGATCGGGCCGATGCGGATCGTGTGGGTTTCAGGAATTTCGCTGTGGCCGAGCACCTGCATGCGCGGCGCGGCGCGGCGCACCATGCGCGCGATGGCGTTGCGGATGGCGTCGGGCACCAGCAGGCAGGCCGGCACGCCTTGCTCTTCCTGCTTGAGCGCGACCTCGGCGGCGGTGCGCGTGAAGATCTCGACCACGCCCGGATCGAGCGCGGGCGCCTGGGCATTGCCCAGCGCCTGCATCAGCAGGCGCTCGAAGGCCGGCTCGATGGCGATCACGTCGAGCTCCTTCACCGGGCCGTAGATCTGCTGCACGATGGCTGGCGCCAGCGCCACGCGCACGCGGCGCGCGAGCTCGGCCGGGTCGGTGGTGCTGCCGGCATGCTCGGCCAGCGTCTCGACGATGGTGCGGATGTCGCGGATGTGCACCGACTCTTCCAGCAGCAGTTGCAGCACCTTTTGGAACGTGGACAGCGGCACCAGCTTGGGCACGACTTCCTCGATCAGCTTGGGCGCCAGTTTGTTCACGTGTTCGACCAGTTGTTGGGTTTCGGTGCGGCTCAGCAGCCGCGCCGCCTGCACCTGCATCAAATGTGACAGGTGGGTGGCCATCACGGTCTCCGAATCAACGACGGTGAAACCGCTCATTTGCGCGGCTTCCCGCTGCCGCTCCTCGATCCAGTGCGCGGGCAGGCCGAAGGCCGGGTCGGTGGTGGGCGTGCCGATCAGCGGGGTGGTGATGCCGCCCGGGTTGATCGCCAGGTACATGCCCGGATGGGCCTCGCCCTCGGCCACCACCACGCCGCGCAGGGTGACGCGGTAGCTGCTGGGCTTGAGCTCGAGGTTGTCGCGCACGTGCACCGCGGGCGGCAGGAAGCCGACCTCCTGCGCGAACTTGCGGCGCACGCCCTTGATGCGCGTGAGCAGGTCGCCCTGGCGGCTCTTGTCGACCAGCGCGATCAGGCGGTAGCCGAGCTCGAGGCCCAGCAGGTCCACCGGC
>NZ_JBZAYE010001148.1:0-1210 GCF_058244205.1 Variovorax sp. 20P10.2.4 | reverse complement strand
CGACCACTGGTACAGCCCCTACGCGCATGCCGACCTGGCGGCGCGCAATGCCGGCTTCCAGCAGTACCTGGACTGGGAGATCGGCCTCGTGGCCCAGCTCGAGCGCGAAGGCGACGTGGGCATCCGGCTGGTCGCGCCCGCCACGGCCGACGCGGCGGTGGCGCCATGAACCTGCGAAGCGCCGGCCGAACCCTGGTGCGCACGGCCTGGCAGGCCGTGCCGACCGTGATCGGCGTCATCCTGCTGAACTTCGTGCTGATGCAGCTGATCCCGGGCGATGCCGCCGACGTGGTGGCGGCCGAATCGGGCTCGGCCACGGCCGAGAGCATGGCGCAGCTGCGCGCCCACTTCGGCCTCGACCTGCCGGTGCTGCAGCAGCTCGGCAGCTACCTCTACAACCTCTCGCACGGCAGCCTCGGCGTTTCGCCGCGCTACAACATGCCGGTGGTGGCGCTGATCGGCGCGCGCCTGGGCAACACGCTGCTCTTGATGCTCACCGCGCTGGGCTTCGCGCTCGCCATCGGCATCGCGCTGGGCACCATCATGGCCACGCGCGTGGGCCGCTGGCAGGACCGCACGCTCTCGGTGCTGGCGCTGCTGCTGTACTCCACGCCGGGCTTCTGGCTCGGGCTGATGGCGATCGTGCTGTTCTCGGTGCACCTGGGCTGGCTGCCCACCGGCGGCAGCGAGACCATCGGCGCGGGCTACACCGGGCTGAAGCACGCGGTCGACGTGGCGCGCCACCTGGTGCTGCCCGCGCTCGCGCTCGCGGGCTTCTACATCGCCATCTTCTCGCGGCTCACGCGCGCCGCCATGCTCGAGGTGTCGCGCCAGGACTTCGTGCGCACCGCCGAGGCCAAGGGCCTGCATCCGTGGACCGTCACGATGCGCCACGTGTTGCGCAACGCGCTGATCCCGGTCACCACCGTGGCCGGCATGCACCTGGGCACCCTGCTCGGCGGCGCGGTGGTGGTCGAGACCGTCTTCAGCTGGCCCGGTCTCGGCCGGCTGGCCTTCGACTCGGTGGCCGGGCGCGACTACACGGTGCTGCTCGGCGTGCTGCTGATGTCCTCGCTGCTGGTGATCGTGGCCAACATGCTGGTCGACCTGCTGCACGCGCTGCTCGATCCGCGCATCCAGGTGCGCTGAGTTCCGCGCGCGCACCGCTTCACGCTCTTCTGGTTCCTCACCGATGTCCACTCCCTTCCTG
>NZ_JBZAYE010001147.1:0-1221 GCF_058244205.1 Variovorax sp. 20P10.2.4 | reverse complement strand
GCCGGCGCGCAGTGGCTGGAGGCCGAGCGCCTGCAGCCCTGGTCCGATGCACGGCGCTTCGAGGGCCACGAGTTCCATCCGGGCCTGCGGCTGGCGCTGGGCGCGGCCTGCGACTACGCGCTCGCGGTCGACCCGGCGCGCATCGCGCGACAGAACGCGCTGATTCGCCAGCGCCTCGTGCATGCGCTGCAGGAACGCTTCGGCTGGCAACCGCTCGAGGCCGGCCAGCCCGATCGCAGCGCGCTGCTGACCTATCGCCTGCCCGAGGCCTTCGGCGATGGCGCGGCCTTCGTCCGCCGCCTTGCCAACGCGGGCGTCCACGCCTCCTTCGTCGGCCCGCAGCACGCGCGCTGGGCACTGGAGGCCGCGGGCCTGCCGGGCGTGCTGCGGCTCACGCCGCACTACCTCACGGACGAGGACGAGATCGCGCGCCTCGTGGAGGCCATCGAGACCACGAATCCCCGCGTCCACCGCTGACGCTTTTCCATCGACACCCAAAAAGGAGACAAGCATGAAGATCCATCCCCGCCCCCTCGCCCGCCTGGCCACCGCGCTCGCGCTGTTCGCCACCGTCGCCGCGAGCCCGCCGGCCGCCGCGCAGGCCTATCCCTCGAAGCCCATCACCGTCGTCATCCAGTACCCGGTCGGCGGTCCGTCGGATGCCCTCGCGCGCCTGCTCGCGCCGCGCCTGCAGGCCGCGCTCGGGCAGCCGCTGGTGATCGAGGCCCGGGTCGGCGCCGGCGGCAACATCGGCACCGACTTCGTGGCCAAGGCCAAACCCGACGGCTACACGCTGCTGCTGTCCTCGAGCGGACCGCTGGCGATCAGCCCGTGGCTCTATCCGAAGCTGCCTTATCGCCCGCTCAAGGACCTGGTGCCGGTGGTGCAGCTCGCGGCGGTGCCGCTGGTGCTAGAGGTCAACGACGCGAACCCGGCGCGCAGCGCGGCGGAGTTCCTGCGGCTGCTGAAGGCCAACCCCGGCAAGTACAGCTTCGGCTCGTCCGGCAATGGCACGCCGCAGCACCTGTCGGCGGTGCTGCTCGGTTCGATGACCGGCGTGACGCTCACGCACGTGCCCTACAAGGGCCAAGCGCCGATGGCCACCGACCTGATGGGCGGGCAGATCGACTTCGCGATCGACAGCATGGTCTCGGCCATGCCCAACCTCGCGACCGGGCGGCTGCGCGCGCTGGCCGTCACCGGCCGCCAGCGCTCGCCGCT
>NZ_JBZAYE010001146.1:0-1232 GCF_058244205.1 Variovorax sp. 20P10.2.4 | reverse complement strand
AACACCAGCAGGCCGCCGAACAGCATCGCGATGCCGACGATGTGCACCGCCTCCAGCGCCGGGTAGGCCCAGGGATGCGAGACGAGTCCTTTGAACACCGGGGCGATGCCGGACGACATGGGCGCTCCTTGCAGGGGTGCGGCGCAGCTTAGTCCAGTGAGCGGCGCGGCAGGGCCAAGGCCCGCGGCCGCGCGGGCCCTTGCGGCGGCGCGGCACAATCCGTCGGAACTTTTTCGACGAGGCTGTAACCAGCCGGTCCGATGGCACGAAACAACGAAGGCAGCAGGATGCACACGAGCGACGCCGAGGCGGCGCTGCGCAGCCTCTTCCTTCGCGGCCTCGATGGCGATGCGAAGGCGTACCGCGACTTCCTGCAGCGACTCAGCGCGCACCTGCGCGCTTTCCTGGGCCGGCGGCTGTTCGGCTGGCCCGATGATGTGGAAGACCTCGTCCAGGAATGCCTGCTCGCCATGCACAACCAGCGCCATACCTACCAGAGCGACCAGCCGCTGACGGCCTGGGTGCATGCGATCGCGCGCTACAAGATGATCGACCTGTTGCGCGCCAAGTCCTCGCGCGAGGCGCTGCAGGACCCGCTCGACGATGAGCAGGGCCTGTTCGCGGCCTCCGACATCGAGGCCAGCGATGCGCGCCGCGACCTCGGCGGCCTGCTCGAGACCCTGCCCGAGCGCCAGCGCCTGCCGATCGTGCACGTGAAGATCGAGGGGCTGTCGGTGGCCGAGACCGCGAGCCTCACGGGCATGTCCGAATCGGCGGTCAAGGTGGGGATCCACCGCGGGCTCAAGGCGCTGGCCGCGCGCTTCGGGAGCGCCGCATGAAGACCGACGATCTGGTCGCCATGCTCGCCGCCGGCCCGGTGGCCGTACCGCGCCAGGCGGCGAGCCGGCGGCTGGGGCTGGCGCTGGCCATCGGCGCGCCGCTATCGCTGGCGATCCTGCTGGTCGAATACGGGCCGCGGCGCGACCTGTTGCAGGCCCTGTTCTGGCCGATGTTCTGGGTCAAGCTGCTGTTTCCGCTGGCGATCGCGGGCGCGGCCTTCGTGATGGTGCAGCGGCTCGCGCGTCCGGGCGTGCTGGTGCGCCGGGCCTGGATCGGTGCCGTGCTGCCGGTGCTGGCGGTCTGGGCGCTGGCCGTGGTGGCCTGGTTCGATACGCCGATGGAAGGGCGCATGCCCTCGCTGATGGGCCAGTCGTGGCGCGTCTGCGCCATGA
>NZ_JBZAYE010001145.1:0-1234 GCF_058244205.1 Variovorax sp. 20P10.2.4 | reverse complement strand
CCGGCATCGACAGTGCCTTGAGGCCCTCGCGCAGCAGCCGCGCGCCCACGCCCAGCGGCTTGTCGGCGCGGTGGCAGAAGTAGGCGCGGTGGCCGGTCTCTCCGTCCACGCCGAGACGGCCCACCGGCAATTGCAGCAACGTGCCCGCCGCGATGTCGGCGGCCACCAGCCATGACGGCATCTTTCCCCAGCCGAGCCCGGCGCGCAGCAGCGCGAGCTTGATCTGCATGTCGCCCGCGCGCCAGGTGGTGGGCGAGAGCACGTCGAAGTCCTGGCCCGCGCTGAGCGCGCTCGCATCCTCCACCACGATCTGCAGATGCCGCGCGGCCGCGTCGTCGAGCGAGCCGCGGGCCTTCTTCCTCGCGAGCGCCGCCAGCGGATGCGCGGCGGCCGCCACCGCCACCATCGACAGCGGCATCAGGAACTCGCGCGCAATGCGCTCGTCGAGCTGCGAGAAGGCCGAGATCGCGAGCTCGCAGCGGCCGCTGTGCAGCGCCTCGACCGGCGCGCCCATCGAGCCGTACTCGATGCGCATCGCGATGCCCGGATGCACCGCGTGCACGCCGCGGATGGCGGCCGCCACGAGATCGATCGGAAACAGCGTGTCGACCGCGATCGAGAGGCCGAGCTCGATGCCCTGCTCGATCCCCTGCGCGCGGGCGCGCAAAGCATCGACCTTCGCGAGGATCTGACGCACGTCGCCCAGCAGCGCCTGCCCCGCGGACGTGAGCACGGGCTTGTGGCCCGAGCGATCGAACAGCTGCACCTGCAGCTGCTCCTCGAGGTTGGCGACGGCCTGGCTCACGGCCGACTGCACGCGGTGCAGGCGGTTCGCGCCCGCGCGAAAGCTGCCGGTCTCGGCCACCACCACGAACATCTGCATCTGGGACAGCGTGAGCGCATCCAGCATGGGCTTCTCCTCGTTCGAGCAATGCAACCCGATCGGTTCGATCGATGAAGTCGACCAATATTATTTGCTTTCATCGATCGGGTTCGAAGGCCAGACTGGCGCCCATGCATTCCACGTCCGCGCCGCTGCCCCTCTCCACCGCCACCACCGCCTGGACCGGCGTCGCCCTGGTCGTTGCCGCGGGCGTGATCGCCGCGCTGCAGGTCGGCAAGGTCGCGATCGCTGTACCGCAGCTGCGCGAGGACTTCGGGCTCGGCCTGTCGGCGATCGGCTGGCTGATGGCGGTGTTCTCGCTGCTCGGCGTGCTCGGCGCCATCCCGGTCG
>NZ_JBZAYE010001144.1:0-1235 GCF_058244205.1 Variovorax sp. 20P10.2.4 | reverse complement strand
GGCCTCGAAGGCGGCGGTGCAGCGCATCACGGTGCCGGTGTCGGGGCCGCTGGTGGCCAACAACAGCGAGGCGCTGCGCGACGCGGCCGTGAGCGGCCTGGGCATCGCGCTGGTGCCCGACTTCAGCGCGCAGTCGGCGCTGCAGGCGGGCAAGCTGCAGGAGGTGCTGCCGCAATGGCGCTCGGTCGGAGCCTTCGGCGAGAAGCTCTATGCGATCCGTCCCTATGCCACCCATGTGCCGCGCGCGGTGGCCGTGTTCGTGGCCTGGCTGCGCGAGACGCTGGCCGAGGGCTTCGACGCGTGAACGAAGCACCGACAATGCAACGCCACGGCGCGAGCGCGCCGCACCCTCCCATCCTTTCATGACACGTTTTCTCCACACGGCCGACTGGCAGATCGGCCGCCAGTTCGCGAGCTTCGACCCCGAGCACGCGCCGATCCTGGCCGAGGCGCGCATCGCCGTGGTCGAACGCCTCGCCGCGCTCGCGCTCGAGCACCGGGTCGACGCGGTGCTGGTCGCGGGCGACGTGTTCGATGCCCAGACCGTGTCCGAGCGCACGCTGCGCCGGCTGTTCAATGCACTCGCCGCCTATCCGGGCCCCTGGCTGCTGATCCCCGGCAACCACGACGCCGCGCTGGCCGAGAGCGTGTGGACGCGCGCGCAGCGCCTGGGCGCGGTGCCGTCCCACGTGCACCTGCTGCTCGCGCCCGAGCTGCGCCTGTTCGAGGCCCAGGGCTTCGCGGTGCTGCCCGCGCCGCTCGCGCAGCGTCACACCTACAACGACCTCACGGCCTGGTTCGACGAGGCCGACACGCCCGCGGGCCTGCTGCGCATCGGGCTCGCGCACGGCAGCGTGCAGGGCCTGCTGTCGGAGGACATCGATTCGGCCAACCCGATCGCGCCCGAGCGCGCGGCGAGCGCGCGGCTCGACTACCTCGCGCTCGGCGACTGGCACGGTTGCAAGCGCATCGACGCGCGCACCTGGTACGCGGGCACGCCCGAGCCCGACCGCTTCAAGGACAACGGCTCGGGCCAGGCGCTGCTGGTCGAGATCGACGCGCCCGGTGCCGAGCCGCGCGTCACGCAGCTGCAGGTCGGCCGCTTCCGCTGGCAGGCCATCGCCGGCGTGCTGCAGGTCGCGACCGACGCCGATGCGCTCGAGGCGCAGCTCGAGGGGCTCGATGCGCACGACGTGGTCGACCTGCGCGTGCAGGGCCGCATCGACCTCGCGGGG
>NZ_JBZAYE010001143.1:0-1237 GCF_058244205.1 Variovorax sp. 20P10.2.4 | reverse complement strand
GAATCGCCGCTGTACGACGCCACCGGCACCGACCGGGCGCAGCAGGAGGCCATCGTCCCGCGCGAACTGATCGTGGCGCAGACGACCGACTCCCTGCTGCCGGACGGCCTCGCGCCGGGCCAGGCAGCCCCCGGGCTGCGCTACGGCAAGACCCGCATCTCGGTCGACCGGCTGAGCGCCGGCGGCTTCGACCAGCTCACGCTGCTGGCCAACGGCCAGCTGTCCTTCGAGGGCGACGTGAGCCTGCGCCTGGGCCGGAGCCTGTCGCTCTATGCGAGCTCGCTCACGCTGTCCGAATCATCGAGCGGCACGGCCCGCGTGCAACTGGCCGCACCCTACGTGAAGCTCTCAGGCACGGGGCTCTACCACGGCGACAACGGCGTGCTGCGCCCACGCATGCTGCATGGCATGACGCCGCTGGATTCCGAGGCCGCGTTCTCGGTGCAGGCCGGCCGCTTGCTCGAACTGGGCAACAGCATCTCCTTCGGCACCGAAGGCCGCTATGCGCAGCAGACCGAGTTCACGCCGGTGCCGGTCGCGCGGCGTGGCTTTTCGGACGTGACGCTGGCGAGCGACGGCGAGATCCGCTTCCTCGCGCCCAACGACGGCAGCGCGCTCTCGCGCCTGTGGACGCGTGGCGGCCTCACGTTCGCCGCCGCCCAGCTCTCGCCCGAGACCGGCGCCAGCGCGCAGGTCCAGGCGGGCTACCGCATGGACCCGGTGCTGCTGCGGACCTACTACGACCCCGGCAGCGTGCTGCGCATCGAGCGCCGCGGCGAAGCGGCGGCCGGCGTTCCGTACTCGGCCTTCGGCTCGCTGGAATTCGGCGCCGCCGTGATCGAGCAGGGCGGCACGATCCGCGCGCCGCTCGGCAACATCACGCTGGGTTCCGAGCTGGGGCAGGGCACCCGGCGCGTGGCGCTGCTGCCGGACAGCATCACCTCGGTCAGCGCCGCCGGGCTGGCGATGCCCTACGGCGGCACCACCGACGGCATCGGCTACCAGTACGACGGCCGGACGGTGGCGCTCAAGGGCGCCGGCAGCGGGGCCGGCATCCGCCTGGGCGCCGAACTCGTCGACGTGCAGGCCGGCGCGCTGCTCGACCTTTCGGGCGGCGGCGAACTCAGGGGCGCCGGCTTCATCGCGGGGCGCGGCGGCTCGACCGATGCGCGCTTCCATCCGCTGATGCAGATCGGTGCCGATGGCCGCTTCTCGCTGCCGTCGCTGTCGACCAACG
>NZ_JBZAYE010001142.1:0-1241 GCF_058244205.1 Variovorax sp. 20P10.2.4 | reverse complement strand
CGCGCGCCGATCAACGCGATGGACCGCGACCCGGTGCGCGAGCCGCTCGATACCGGCGTGCGCGCGATCAATGCCTTGCTGACCGTCGGCCGTGGCCAGCGCATCGGCCTGTTCGCCGGCTCGGGCGTGGGCAAGAGCGTGCTGCTCGGCATGATGGCGCGCTACACCGCGGCCGACGTGATCGTGGTCGGCCTGATCGGCGAGCGCGGCCGCGAGGTGAAGGAATTCATCGAGGACATCCTCGGCCCCGAGGGCCGCGCGCGCTCGGTGGTGGTGGCCGCGCCGGCCGACTCGCCGCCGCTGCTGCGCATGCAGGGCGCGAGCTATGCCACCGCGGTGGCCGAGCATTTCCGCGACCAGGGGCTGCACGTGCTGCTGCTGATGGATTCGCTCACGCGCTATGCGATGGCGCAGCGCGAGATCGCGCTGGCGATCGGCGAGGCGCCGGCCACCAAGGGCTATCCGCCCTCGTGCTTCGCCAAGCTGCCGCGGCTGGTGGAGCGCAGCGGCAACGGCCTCAACGGCGTGGGCTCGATCACCGCCTTCTACACCGTGCTGTCGGAGGGCGACGACCCGCAGGACCCGATCGCCGACGCGGCGCGCGCCATCCTCGACGGCCACATCGTGCTGTCGCGCGCGCTGGCCGAGGAGGCGCATTTCCCGGCCATCGACATCGAGCAGTCGGCCTCGCGCGTGATGCACAACGTGGCCTCGGCCGGCCACCTCGAATGCGCGCGCCACTTCCGCGCCATCTATTCGCGCTACCGCAAGAGCCGCGACCTGGTGCGCGTGGGCGCCTATGCCGCGGGCAGCGACCCGGCGCTCGACCAGGCGATCCGGCTGCAGCCCGCGATGACCGCGTTCCTGCAGCAGCGCATGCATGAGAGCGCGCCCTTCGATGTCAGCCTCGGTGGCATGGCCGACGTGCTCGAGGGCCGGCAGCCATGAGCGGTCTCGAGATCGCGGCCGACATGGCGCGCGACCGGCGCGACGCCGCGGTGCAGGTGCTCGCGCAGGCGCGCCAGAAGTGGCTCGCGGGCCAGGTGCAGCTCGACCAGCTCGAGAGCTACGCGCAGGAATGCACCGCGCGCTGGGCCACGCGCTCGCTCAATTGCACGCCCGAGCTGATGCGGCATCACTACCAATTCATGGAGCGGCTCGATCACGCGATCGCGCTGCAGACCGGCATCGTGCGCGAGCTCGGCCAGGGCGTGGAGCGCGCGGCCGTGCCGGTGCGCGAG
>NZ_JBZAYE010001141.1:0-1244 GCF_058244205.1 Variovorax sp. 20P10.2.4 | reverse complement strand
GCTCGAGGCCGCGCGCTCGGTCTCCATCACCGCCGGCACCGTGTTCCGCAACCGCGCGGGCGAGGCCGGCCTGAGCCGGCTGACCGACTTCGAGATTCCGTTCGAGGCCCGCTTCCCGGTCGGCGACGGCAAGATCGTCGTGGGTGTCACGCCCACCTTCCTCGATGCCGGCTCGCCCGCGGGCGACTGGGCCACCGCCAGCCGCTTCGGCGGCGGACCCGGCTCGGCCTTCACGGGCCTGCTGAACGGCACCACGGCCGGCCAGCAGAACGCCTCGGGCCTGGGCCTGAGCGTGGGCTACGAAGGCAAGAACTTCGGCGCCAGCATCGGCACCACGCCGCTGGGCTTCCAGCAGGTCAACCTGATCGGCAACGCCACCTTCAAGGGCGCCTTCGGCGATGCGTGGTCGTACAAGGCCGACCTGTCGCGCCGGCCGGTCACCGACAGCCTGCTGTCCTTCGCGGGCGCGAAGGACGAGCGCACCGGCGAGCGCTGGGGCGGCGTGGTCGCGACCGGCGCGCGCGGCGACATCGGCTACGACGACGGCACCTACGGCTTCTACGGCTACGGCGCGCTGCACGGCCTCACGGGCAAGAACGTGGCGAGCAACTCGCGCTTCGAGATCGGCGGCGGCAGCTACATCCACCTGCTGAGCGAACCCGGCAACAAGCTCACGCTGGGGCTCAACCTCGGCATCATGGGCTACGACAAGAACCTCAGCTACTACACCTTCGGCCATGGCGGCTACTTCAGCCCGCAGAGCTTCGTGAGCCTCGCGCTGCCGGTGGACTGGAGCGGGCGCAACAACCGGCTGTCGTGGCGCGTCAATGCCTCGTTGGGCGTGCAGGCCTTCAACCAGAAGGAAACGCCCTACTTCCCGACCGACAGCAACCGCAACGGCGATGCCGGCCGCGCGGCCGCCGGCGCGGCGTCGCTCGGCCTCACCAGCACGATCTACAACGGCCGCTATCCGAAGACCTCGAAGACCGGCCTGGCCTACAACCTCGCCGCGGTGCTCGAGTACCAGCTCGCGCCGAAGATGTACCTGGGCGGCTCGGTCGGCCTGAACAACGCGCAGGACTACCGGCAGTTCACCGGCAGCCTCTACCTGCGCTACGTGTTCGACGGCTCGAGCACGCTGGGCGTGCCCACGGGCACGACGCTGCGGCCGCTGGTGTCGCCGTACACGCCGCTGCTCTGAACGGCGACGGCCCATGAAAAAGCCGCGCGGCCCCGAGGGGCTC
>NZ_JBZAYE010001140.1:0-1253 GCF_058244205.1 Variovorax sp. 20P10.2.4 | reverse complement strand
TCGGGCCGGGCCTGGCGCAGCGCGCCGAACACCAGGTCGGGCAGCATCTGGCCGATGGCCGCGCGCGTGGCGACGGCGGCCGGCGGCAGCGCATGGACGATCGAGCCCTCGGGCGCGACCACGCGGATCGGCGCCAGGGAGCCCGAGTTGTTGGGCACGTCCGCGCCGATCAGGCAGCGGATGCCGAAGGAGGTGTAGGCGTCGGTGTAGGCCTTGGGCACGTTGATGCCGCGCGCCACCGTGCCCGAGGTGCCCGCGAAGTCGACCAGGATGCCGTCGTCGGAGATCGTGACCGCCGCATGCAGCTCGACCGGCGTGTCGTAGCCGTCCACGGTCATGTGGTTGCGCCAGGTGCCGCGCGGCCAGTCGGCCAGCGCGGCGCGCATGGCCTGTGCCGAGCGCTCGATCACGTAGTCGCCCTGCGCCCGCAGGTCGTCCAGGCCGAACTCGCGCAGCAGCCGCTGCAGCCGCGTCGCGCCCACCGCGTTGCAGGCCACCAGCGCATGCAGGTCGCCCTCGACCTGCTCGGGCTCGCGCACGTTGGCGCGCACGATGGCCAGCACCGACTCGTCGAGCACGCCGTCGCTCGCGAAGCGCAGCGGCGGCAGGAACAGGCCCTCGTGGTAGATCTCGAGCGCATCGGGGCCGGCATTCACGCCGCCGATGTCGACCACGTGCACGGTCGAGGCGAACAGCGCCACCAGCCGGCCGCCGTGGAACACCGGCGTGACCATCACCACGTCGAACAGGTGGCCCGTGCCCTTCCACGGATCGTTGGTGACGAACACGTCGCCGTCGCGCATGGTGGGGGCCGGAAAGGCGCGCAGGAAATGCAGCACCGAGTCGGCCATCGAGTTGACGTGGCCCGGCGTGCCGGTCACGGCCTGCGCCACCATGCGGCCGTCGGGCAGGAACACGCCGGCCGACAGGTCGCCGGCCTCGCGCGTCGGCGTGCCGAAGGCGGTGCGGATCAGCGCCTGCGCCTGTTCCTCGACCACGGCGAGCAGGCGGCTCCACACGAGCTGCTGGCGCAGCGCCTGGCGCCCATTGGCGGTGCTGGCGGTGTTGGCCGCGCTGGCAGCACTCATGCCGCCACCGCCGCCGCGTGCTCTTCCTCCTCGTACCGCACGGCCGTGGTGTCGTCGAGCACCAGCGCGCCGAGCCGGCTCACGCGTGCCTCGAAGCCCGCGATCAGCTGCGTGGTGGTCTCGTCCTCGACGACCAGCGCCGGGCCCTCGACCCACAGGCCCGGC
>NZ_JBZAYE010000114.1:0-16337 GCF_058244205.1 Variovorax sp. 20P10.2.4 | reverse complement strand
CCGCCGCTGGTGTCGCTGTTCATTCCCACGCGCAACGGCCTGAAGCTGGTGCGGCAATGCATCGAGAGCATCCTCGAGAAGACCCTGTACTCGCGCTACGAGATCATCCTGATCGACAACGGCTCGGACGACCCCGAGGCGTTGCGCTACTTCGAGGAGATCTCGGCGCGCGCGGGCGTGCGCGTGCTGCGCGACGACAGCCCCTTCAACTACTCGGCGCTCAACAACCAGGCCGCGGCGGTCGCGAAGGGCGAGGTCTTCGGCCTCATCAACAACGACATCGAGGTGATCTCGCCCGACTGGCTCGGCGAGATGGTCTCGATCGCGCTGCAGCCCGGCGTGGGCGCGGTGGGCGCGCGGCTCTGGTATCCCGAGAACACGCTGCAGCATGCGGGCGTGGTGCTGGGCTACCGCGGCGGCGTGGCCGACCATGCGCATCGCCGACTCGGCCAGGGCGATGCCGGCTACTTCGGGCGCGCGGCGCTGCAGCAGGGCTTCTCGGCCGTGACGGCCGCCTGCCTGATCGTGCGGCGCGCGCTCTACGAACAGGTGGGCGGGCTCGACGAGAAGAACCTCAAGGTCGCCTACAACGACGTCGACTTCTGCCTGCGGCTGCGCGAGGCCGGCTATCGCAACGTCTGGACGCCCCATGCCGAGCTCTACCACCACGAATCGGCCACGCGGCCCTCGGACCTGTCGGAGGCGCAGATCCAGCGCTTCCTCGGCGAGGAGGGCTACATGAAGCAGCGCTGGGGCGAGTTGCTCTTCAACGACCCGGCCTACAACCCGAACCTGAGCCTCGCGATCGAGGACTTCAGCTATGCCTGGCCGCCGCGCGCGGCGAGGGTGGCGGCGCCATGAGCGTGGTTCCTGCTTCTTCCGCCGAGGTGTTGACCGTTTCGGTTGCCCTGTGCACCTACAACGGCGAGCGCTTCGTGCGCGAGCAGGTCCGCAGCATCTGCCTGCAGACCCGGCCGCCGATCGAGATCGTGCTGTCCGACGACGCCTCGCGCGATGCCTGCGTCGAGGTGGCGCGCGCCACTGTCGAGGAATGCCTGCGCGAGCGGCCCGGCCTCGCGATCGCGCTGCGCGTCATCGTCAATCCCGTCGGCCTGCGCGTGGTCAAGAACTTCGAGCAGGCGGTGCGCGCCTGCAGCGGCACGCTGATCGCGCTGTCGGACCAGGACGATGCCTGGGTGCCCGAGCGGCTCGAGCGGCTGGTGGCCGAATTCGAGCGGCGGCCCGAACTGCGGCTGCTGCACTCGGACGCGCGCCTCGTCGACGCCCAGGGCGCGCCGCTGGGCGGCACGCTGTTCCATGCGATCGAGGTCACGGCCAGCGAGCTCGCGCGCATGCATGCGGGCCAGGCCTTCGACGTGCTCCTGCGCCGCAACATCGTCACCGGCGCGACCACGGTGTTCCACCGCGAGCTGTTCGACGCGGTGCTGCCGTTCCCGGTCGAATGGGTGCACGACGAGTGGATCGCCACGGTGGCCTCGGCCTTCGCGCGCATCGACACCGTCGAGGCGCAACTGATCGACTACCGCCAGCATGGCGGCAACCAGATCGGCGCGCGGCGCGACACCTTCATGGAGAAGGTGCGCAAGGCCCTGGCCTCGCGCGGCACCACCCACGTCGAGCGCGCGCGCAAGGCCGAACTGCTGCTCGAACGCCTCGAGCAGGTCGCGCGCGCGGGCCGGCCGGTGGCCCCCGACACGCTCGACAAGCTGCGCGGCAAGATCGTGCACCAGCGCTTCCGCACGCAGCTGCCGGCCTCGCGCTGGGCGCGCGTGCTGCCGATCCTGCGCGAGGCCCGAACGGGTCGCTACGACCGGTTCGGCCGCGGTTTTCGCGGCGTGGTGCGCGATCTGTTCGAATCCGTCTGATCCATTCCAGAGCCATCCGTGAGCCACATCCCCCAGACCTCCGTCCCCGTGCCGCCGACCGTGGTGGTCGTGATCCCGTTCTACAACGGCGCGGCCTTCATCGAGCGCTCGGTGGCGAGCGTGTTCGCGCAGTCGATGCCGGCCAGCGAGGTCATCGTGGTCAACGACGGCTCGCGCCCCGAGGAGCGCGCCAGCCTCGACGCGCTGGCCGCGCGCTTCCCGTTCCGCATCCTCGACAAGGAGAACGGCGGCCAGGGCTCGGCGCGCAACGCCGGCGTGGCGGCCTCGACGGCCGAGTACATCTGCTTCCTCGACCAGGACGACTTCTACCTGTCGAACCACATCGAGATCCTGGTCAAGGGCATCCCGGCGGACGATCCGCGCCTGGGCTTCGTCTACGCCGACCTGGCCGAGGCCGACGGCGAGGGCAACATCATCCGCGCGGCGATGGTCAAGGACCACACGCTGCACCATCCGAAAACCAACATCTTCGAGATGCTGCGGCACGACATCTTCGTGCTGCCCTCGGCCGCGATCGTGACGCGCAAGGCCTTCGATGCGGTAGGCGGCTTCGACACCCAGTTCATGGGCTTCGAGGACGACGACCTGTTCCTGCGCATCTTCCGCAAGGGCTTCACGAACCACTTCATCGACAAGGTGGTCACGGTCTGGTGCATCCACACCGGCAGCACCTCGTTCGACATGCGCATGATCCGCAGCCGCTTCAAGTACTTCAAGAAGCTGGTCGGCATGTTCCCCGACGAACCGAAGCGCAACCGCTACGTGCTGCGCGACTGCCTGATGCCGCGCTTCGGCCGCTTCTTCATGGACCACGTGATCGAGGCGGTGAAGGCCAACGACCCGAACCGCGCCGAGATGAGCGCGGTGCTCGCCGAGTACGCGGCGATCGTCTATGCGAGCCCGGCGGTCAGCGGCCGCAAGAAGCTCGAGCTGCGCGCCACCGTCTTCATGGCCGAGCACAGCCCGCCGGGGCTGATCCGCGCCATCGGCAAGCTGACGCGGTTGCCCGGGGTGCGCTCGCTGCGGCGATTGCTGGGCTGAGGGTCGGGGCCGATCAGGCCGCCTGGCGGCGCAGCCGGCGATAGCGCCAGAACGCGCCCGAAGCCCAGATCTTCAGCAGGCTGGTGACATGCCAGTAGAGGTACTTGCTGCTGCGGTGGCTCGCGCGCTGCGCGTCGTGCCGCGCGCGCAGCTGCTCGCCGACCTGCAGCCGCCAGCCGGCCAGCTGCACCCGCGCGCAGATGTCGAAGTCCTCGCCGTACATGAAAAAGCGCTCGTCGAAACCGCGAACGGCGGCATAGGCCTCGGCGCGGAACAGCATGAATAGGCCCGGCACCCAGGCCGGAACCGTGGGGCGCGCATAGCCGGGCTTCTTGCGCGTGAGGATCTCGAGTGGCGTCAGGATGTCGCGGTGCTGCTCGGGCTCGCGCTTGCCGGGCTCCATGATGCGCGGCGTGAGCAGCCCCGCGTCGGGTGCAGCCAGCGCGACCAGCGGCGCCAGCACGTCGGCATCGAAGCGGATGTCGGGGTTGAGCACCAGGAACCATGGCGTGGCGCAGCGCTCGAAGGCCTGGTTGTGGTTGGCGCCGAAACCCTTGGGCTGCGCGTTCTCGATGCGTTCGAGCGCGAAGCCCCAGGCGGCGCCAGCCAGTGGCGCGTCGGACTCGGGGATGTTCAGCGTCAGCACCACCTTGGCCACCTGTTCGCGGCTGAAGCGGTCGATCTGGTCGAGCAGGGGGCGCACGAGTTCGAGCTGCCCGTGGCTCACGATCGAAATCGTGACGGCGGGGGAGGTCGTAGCGGGGGTGGCCATGGTCTAATTTCGCCCGGGGATTCTAGGGGCCCCGCTACCACCCATGATTGCCCTGATCGTCATCAGCTTCTTCGTCGCCGCCTTCGCGGTCCAGATCTTCATGCGCCGCGCGCGCCGCCATGCGCGGCTGTACGGCGCCGACATGCCGCAGCGCTTCCACAAGGGCCATGTGCCGCGCCTGGGGGGCGCGGGCATCATCCTCGGCATGGGCGTGGCCTGGCTCGCGGCCGGCATCACCGGCACCGATCCGTTCAACGTCTCGTGGCCCGCCTCGGCCTCGATGCTGATGCTGGTCTGCATCCTGCCGGCCGTGCTCGGCGGCATCGTCGAGGACGTCACCCAGCGCGTGCAGGTGCGCTGGCGGCTGATGCTCACGCTGGGCGCGGCGCTGCTGGTGTGCTGGGTGCACGGCCTGAGCCTCGCGCGCACCGGCATCCCGCTGGTCGACGGCTGGCTCGCGGCCGTGCCCTATGCCTCGGTGCTGTTCGCCGCGCTCGCCATCGGCGGCCTGCCGCATGCCTTCAACATCATCGATGGCTACAACGGCCTCGCGGGCACGGTGGCGGTGCTGGTCTGCCTCGCGATCTCGCACGTGGCGCTGCAGCTCGGCGACCGCCAGCTCGCGGCCATGATGGTCTGCCTGGTCGGCGCGACCTTCGGCTTCCTGATCTGGAACTACCCGCGCGGCAAGATCTTCGCGGGCGACGGCGGCGCCTACGTCTGGGGCATGGTGATCGCCGTGGCCTGCGTGACGCTGGTGCAGCGCCATCGCGTGGTCTCGCCCTGGTTCCCGATGCTGCTGCTCATCTATCCGGTGTGGGAAACCCTGTTCTCCATCTACCGCAAGCTCGCGCGCGGCCAGTCGCCGGGCACGGCCGACGCGCTGCACTTCCACCAGCTGATCTTCCGCCGCATCGTGCGCGTGGCCTTCGCCGACGACGAGGCGCGCCAGCTGCTCGCGCGCAACAACCGCACCTCGCCCTACCTGTGGATCTTCGCCGCGATGTCGGTGGTGCCCGCGGTGCTGTTCTGGAACAACACCTGGGTGCTGATGTTCTTCTGTCTTCTGTTCGTCACGACCTATGTCGGCGCCTACCTCATGATCGTGCGATTCAAGGTGCCGCGCTGGCTGCGACCCTGATCGTTCGTCTTTGCGAGAATCCCGTCCCATCGTTCACCGTCCCGGAGCCTGACCGCCCATGACCGACCCCGTCCTCAACATTCCCCCGCGCGACAAGGCCGAGATCCTGGCCCAGGCGCTGCCGTACATCCGCAAGTTCCACGGCAAGACCATCGTCATCAAGTACGGCGGCAACGCCATGACCGACCCGGCGCTGCAGGCCGACTTCGCCGAGGACGTGGTGCTGCTCAAGCTGGTCGGCATGAACCCGGTGGTGGTGCACGGCGGCGGCCCGCAGATCGAGGCCGCGCTCAACCGCCTGGGCAAGAAGGGCAGCTTCATCCAGGGCATGCGCGTGACCGACGCCGAAACCATGGAAGTCGTCGAATGGGTGCTGGCCGGCGAGGTGCAGCAGGACATCGTGGGCCTGATCAACCAGGCCGGCGGCAAGGCCGTGGGCCTGACCGGTCGCGACGGCGGCCTGATCCGCGCGCAGAAGCTCAAGCTGGCCGACCGCGCCGATCCCAACGTGCACCACGACGTGGGCCAGGTCGGCGACATCGTCTCGATCGACCCGAGCGTGGTCAAGGCGCTGCAGGACGACGCCTTCATCCCCGTCGTGAGCCCGATCGGCTTCGGCGAGGAGAACGAGAGCTACAACATCAACGCCGACGTGGTGGCCGGCAAGCTGGCCACCGTGCTCAAGGCCGAGAAGCTGATGCTCCTGACCAACACGCCCGGCGTGCTCGACAAGGACGGCAAGCTGCTCACCAACCTGAGCGCGCGCGAGATCGACGACCTGTTCGCCGACGGCACGATCTCGGGCGGCATGCTGCCGAAGATCGAGGGCGCGCTCGACGCGGCCAAGAGCGGCGTCAATGCCGTGCACATCATCGACGGCCGCGTGCCGCACGCGATGCTGCTCGAGATCCTGACCGATCAGGCCTACGGCACGATGATCCGCGCGCGCTGAGCGCGTGGGGGCCGGCCCAGAGGCGGGCCGGCGGCCAGCGGGCGCGCGGGGAGGCGCGCGCTCACTGCTGTGCGAGAATCAATTGTTTACATCTTCCGCACGCGCCTCCCATGCAAAACGAAGAGACAGTCGTCCCCGGTGCAGAGACCCAGGCCGAGACCGCGCCGGCCGCTCCGGCGCGCAAGCGTCCCAAGCCCGGCGAGCGGCGCGTGCAGATCCTGCAGGCCCTGGCCGCGATGCTCGAGCAGCCCGGCGCCGAGCGCGTGACCACCGCGGCGCTGGCCGCCCGCCTCGAGGTCAGCGAGGCCGCGCTCTACCGCCACTTCGCGAGCAAGGCGCAGATGTTCGAGGGCCTGATCGACTTCATCGAGCAGAGCGTGTTCACCCTGGTCAACCAGATCCTCGAGCGCGAAGCCACGGGCAAGGAGCAGGCGGCCCGCATCATCGCGATGCTGGTGCAGTTCGCCGAGCGCAACCCCGGCATGACGCGCGTCATGGTCGGCGATGCGCTGGTCTACGAGAACGAGCGGCTGCAGCAGCGCATGAACCAGTTCTTCGACAAGATCGAAGCCAGCATCCGCCAGGCGCTGCGCGAGGACCGCGCCGCCGAAGGCTCGGCCACGCCGAGCGTCGACGCGCAGGTGCGCGCCTCGGCCCTGACCTCGCTGGCGGTCGGCCGCCTGCAGCGCTTCGCGCGCTCGGGCTTTCGCCGCGAACCCTCCGAACACCTCGACGCGCTGCTCGCGCTGGTGCTCTGAACCGCTGAGGGCAGGGCCGCGCAGCGGCCGTGGCTTATCGTCGGCATAGGCAATCGCAATCGAAACAGGTCATTCGATTGTTGAAAATAAACGGGCTCCCACAACCGATAGGAAAAGCCCAATGACCGATCCCCGCAAGCTCACCACCGAGAACGGCGCGCCCGTCGAGAACAACCAGCAGTCGCAGACCGCGGGCGTGAACGGCCCCGTGCTGATGCAGGACCACCACCTGATCGAGAAGCTCGCGCGCTTCGACCGCGAGCGCATCCCCGAACGCGTGGTGCATGCGCGCGGCTCGGGTGCCTTCGGTACCTTCGAGGTGACGGCCGACGTCACGAAATGGACCAAGGCGAAATTCCTCGGCCAGGTCGGCAAGAAGACCGAGGTGCTGGCGCGCTTCTCGACCGTGGCGCTCGAGCTGGGCTCGGCCGACACGGTGCGCGATCCGCGCGGCTTCGCGCTCAAGTTCTACACCGAGGAAGGCAACTACGACCTGGTCGGCAACAACACGCCGATCTTCTTCATCCGCGATCCGCTCAAGTTCCCCGACTTCATCCACTCGCAGAAGCGCGACCCCTACAGCCACGTGCAGGAGCCGAACAACGCCTGGGACTTCTTCTCGCACTCGCCCGAGGCCACGCACCAGTTCACCTGGTTGTTCGGCGACCGCGGCATTCCGAAGAGCTACCGCCACATGGACGGCTTCGGCTCGCATACCTTCCAGTGGGTGAACGCCCAGGGCGAGGCCTTCTGGGTCAAGTACCACTTCAAGACCAACCAGGGCATCGAGACCTTCGTCGCGCAAGAGGCGCAGCGCGTGGGCGGCGAGAACCCGAACCACCACCACCTCGACCTGCTGCATTCGATCGAGCGCGGCGAGTTCCCGAGCTGGCGCGTGCAGGTGCAGATCATGCCGGTGGCCGAGGCGCAGAACTACCGCTTCAATCCCTTCGACCTGACCAAGGTCTGGTCGCACAAGGACTATCCGAAGATCGACATCGGCGTCCTCACGCTGAACCGCAACCCCGACAACTACTTCGCCGAGATCGAGCAGGCCGCGTTCAACCCGGCCAACTTCGTGCCGGGCATCGGCCCCTCGCCCGACAAGATGCTGCAGGGCCGCCTGTTCAGCTACGGCGACACGCAGCGCTACCGCCTGGGCATCAACCACACGCAGCTGCCCGTGAACCGGCCGCACGCGACCACGGCGCAGAACTACGGCCGCGACGGCGCGATGCGTGGCGACGGCAACGGCGGCCGCGGCCCGAACTACGAGCCCAACAGCTTCAGCGATGCGCCCAAGCAGAGCAACGAGCCGGTCTACGCGCCGATGCAGATCCACGGCTGGACCGGCAGCCACCAGTGGCAACAGCACCCCGAGGACACCGACTTCGTGCAGGCCGGCGACCTCTACCGCCTGATGGACGAGGCCGCGAAGGAGCGCCTGATCCAGAGCATCGCGGGCGGCCTGGGCGCGGTCACGCGCCAGGACATCATCGACCGTTCGGTGAGCTACTTCCGTCAGGCCGATGCCGACTACGGCGCGCGGCTCGAGAAGGCGATCCGGGCCGTGCAGGCGAAGATCAGGGGCGACGACACCAGCGTGCAGATCGGCAAGCCGGCGCACGACGCGAGCAGGAGCTGAGCGGCAAGGTGCGCGGTGCGGCGCGCTCCCGCTTCGGTGGGGCGCGTCGCTCGTTCATGTCGCAGGAAGTCGCTAAGCTCGCACGGGCCGCATTTCCAACATGAACCCTCCAGGGACGACCTCTCCATGCGCTCGCTGATCCTCGTCTTCACGCTGCTGTGCCTCCCTCCGTTCGCTTCGGCGGCGGTGTTCGAGGATGCGATCGGCGTGTCCTTTCCCGACCGGGTCGGCGGCTTGCAGCTCCAGGGCAGGGAGACCTTTGCGCAGAAAGCGCTGGGCAGCGCCACGCGCTACCGCAGCGATGGCCATCTGCTTGCCTCGACGTATGTCTACACCGGTGGCCTGAGCAGCATTCCCGAGGGCACCGAATCCGCCGTGGTGCGCAAGCATTTCGCCCAGGTGATCGACGAGGCGAAGCAGATGGAGGCCATGGGCCATGCGAGCAAGGTGACGGTGCCAGCCACGCCCGGGCAGGTCACGCAGTTCGCAGGCTGCGGCCCGCAATTCATCTGGAAGGCCTTCGAGATGGACCTCGATGGCAACCTGATCGTGTCGAACACCTACCTCACGGCCGTGCGCAACAACTTCGTGAAGCTGCGCATCAGCTACCCCAAGACCGACATCACCGGCCGACAAAGCGCCGATCGCTTCATCGAAGACATCCGCAAGGTGCTCGGGCGCTGCTAGCGTCCGCCGGGCCGGTCAGGCGACCTGCACGCCCACCTTCGCCCCCGCCGCCACGATCTCCCCCCAGGTCGCATCGTCGACCCAGATCCCGTCGCGCTGGCGCGCCGCGCGCGCCTTGCGCTCGGGCTCGCCCGCGATCTGCACCGCGTCGAAGCCCTGGCCCGGCGGGCTGCGGCGCAGCCACTCGACGAACTCGCGCGACTCCTGGTCGAAGCTGGCCTGGGTGCCCAGGCGCTCGGGATCGATCAGCACGGTGAGCATGCCGTTGAGCACGCTGCGGCTGGTGTCGGCCGGCCGGTGCCAGGTGCCGCCGCCGGTCAGCGCGCCGCCCAGCAGCTCGCAGGCCAGCGCCATGCCGTAGCCCTTGTGTTCGCCGAAGGTCATGAGCGCGCCGAACAGGCCGTTGCCCTGCGGCACCACCACCACGCCGGGGTCGTCGGTGGGCGCGCCCTTCTCGTCGATGAGGTAACCCGGCGGCACGCGCTCGCCCTTGTTGTGGGCCACGCGCATCTTGCCCTGCGCCACGCGGCTGGTGGCGTAGTCGAGCACGAAGGGCTCGGCGCCCGCGAGCGGGATGCCGATGCAGCAGGGGTTGGTGCCGAAGCGCCCGTCGCCGCCGCCCCAGGGCGCGACCACCGGGCGCGAGAGCACGTTGACGAAGTGCATCGACACCAGCCCGTGCGAGGTCGCCATCTCGGCGAAGTGGCCGATGCGGCCGAGGTGGTGCGCATGCGCGAGCGTGAGGATGCAGCTGCCGTGGCGGCGCGCGCGCTCGATGCCGAGCTCCATCGCCTGCACGCCCACCACCTGCCCGTAGCCGTGCTGGCCGTCGAGCGAGAGCAGGGTGCCGATGTCGAGGTTGATGCGCACCGAGGCATTGGGATGCAGGCCGCCTTCGGCGACCGCGTCGATGTAGCGCGGCAGCATGCCCACGCCGTGCGAGTCGTGGCCGCTGAGGTTGGCCATCACGAGGTTGGCCGCGACCTGTTCGGCCTCGGCCTGCTGGCTGCCCGCGGCGCGCAGGATGCTCGCGACGGTGGATTGCAGGCTCTCGGCCTGCAGTGTTCTCGGCATGGTTCAGATTCCTTTGGCGTTCACGGTGATGGCGTAGAGCGAGGTGGTGGCGCAGACGAACAGGCGGTTGCGCTTGGGCCCGCCGAAGCAGACATTGGCCACGCGCTCGGGCACGCGCAGCTTGCCCAGCAGCGTGCCGTCGGGGTGGTAGACATGCACGCCGTCGGCGGCGCTGGTCCAGATCCGGCCCTCGGTGTCGAGCCGGAAGCCGTCGAACAGGCCCGCGGTGCATTCGGCGAATACCTCGCCGCCGCGCAGGCTCCTGTTGTCGGGGTTGACGAAGAAGCGGCGGATGTGCCGTGGCCCGTCCGGGTCGTGGCTCGCGCCGGTGTCGGCGATGTAGAGCATGTGCTCATCGGGCGAGAAGGCCAGCCCGTTGGGCTTCACGAAATCGTCGGTCACGCGCTCGACCGCGCCGCTGGCCGGGTCGATGCGGTAGACATGGCAGGCCCCGATCTCGCTCTCGGCGCGCAGGCCCTCGTAGTCCGACAGGATGCCGTAGCTCGGGTCGGTGAACCACACGCCGCCGTCCGAATGCACCACCACGTCGTTCGGCGAGTTGAGCCGCCGGCCCTGCCAGTGCGAGGCCAGCACGGTGATCGAGCCGTCGTGCTCGGTGCGCACCACGCGGCGCGCCAGGTGCTCGCAGCTCACGAGCCGGCCCTGTCGGTCGACGGTGTTGCCGTTGGTGTTGTTCGCGGGTTCGCGCAGCACCGCGGCCTGGCCGTTGCGCTCGTCCCAGCGCAGCATGCGGTCGTTCGGAATGTCGGACCACACCAGCATGCGCAGCGCGCCGAACCAGGCCGGGCCCTCGCACCAGCGCCCGCCGGTCCACAGCCGCTCGAGCCGCTCGGGCTTGGGCACCAGGCCCGTGAAGCGCGGGTCCAGCGTCTCGAAGCCGGTGCCTTCCAGCGCACCGAAGGGAAGCGTCGTCATCGGCCGTGCGCTCCTACATCACCGCGCCGACCTGCCAGGGCACGAACTCGTTCTGCCCGTAGCCATGTTGCTCGCTCTTCGAGGGCGTGCCCGAGGCCGTGGCCAGCACCAGCTCGAAGATGCGCTCGCCCATCTCCTGGATCGAGGCCGTGCCGTCGACGATCTCGCCGCAGTTGATGTCCATGTCCTCTTCCTGCCGCTTCCACAGCGCCGAGTTGGTCGCGAGCTTGAGCGAAGGCGAGGGCGCGCAGCCGTAGGCCGAGCCGCGGCCGGTGGTGAAGCAGATCAGGTTGGCGCCGCCGGCCACCTGGCCCGTGGCACTCACTGGGTCGTAGCCCGGCGTGTCCATGTAGACGAAGCCGTGCGCCGTCACCGGCTCGGCGTATTCGTAGACCGCCTCGAGGTTGCTGGTGCCGCCTTTGGCCACCGCGCCCAGCGACTTCTCGAGGATGGTGGTGAGGCCGCCGGCCTTGTTGCCCGGCGAGGGGTTGTTGTTCATCTCGCCCTCGTTGATGGCCGTGTAGTGCTCCCACCACTTGATGCGGTCCACCAGTTTCTGGCCCACCTCGCGCCGCACCGCGCGCCGCGTCAGCAGGTGCTCGGCGCCGTAGACCTCGGGCGTCTCGCTGAGGATCGCGGTGCCGCCGTGCGCCACCAGCAGGTCGACCGCCACGCCCAGCGCGGGGTTGGCGCTGATGCCCGAATAGCCGTCGGAGCCGCCGCACTGCAGCCCGATCGTGATGTGGGCCGCGCTGCAGGGTTCGCGCGTCACGGCATTGGCGCGCGGCAGCATCTCCTCGATCAGCGCCACGCCCTTGTCGACGGTCTTGCGCGTGCCGCCCGTGTCCTGGATGTTGAAGACGCGCAGGTTCTCGCCCTCGGCGAGGTTGCCGGTCGCGAGCCAGGCGTTGATCTGGTTGGCCTCGCAGCCCAGGCCCACCACCAGCACGGCCGCGAAGTTGGCGTGCGTGGCATAGCCGGTCAGCGTGCGTTCGAGGATCTGCATGCCCGTGCCCTGCGTGTCCATGCCGCAACCGGTGCCGTGCGTCAGCGCGATCACGCCGTCGACGTTGGGGTAGGCCGCGAGCGCCGCCGGGTTGGTCTTGCGCGAGAAGTGGTCGGCGATCGCGCGCGCGGCCGTGGCCGAGCAGTTCACGCTGGTCAGCACGCCGATGTAGTTGCGCGTGGCCACGCGGCCATCGGCGCGCCTGATGCCCATGAAGGTCGCCTCGCGCTTCGCGGGCGCGGGCTTCACGTCGGCGCCGAAGGCGTAGTCGCGCGCGAAGTCGCCCTTGTCGGGCCCCATGTCGAGGTTGTGCACGTGCACGTGCTCGCCGGGCGCTATCGCCTTGCTCGCGAAGCCGATGATCTGGTTGTAGCGGCGCACCGGTTCGCCGGCTGCGATGGCGCGCATCGCGACCTTGTGGCCCGGCGGTATCAGGCCATGGACCTTGACGTCCTCGACGACGGTGCCGCCGAGCAGTTGCGAACGCGCGATGACGACGTCGTCGGCGGGATGGAGTCTTATGTAGGGATTCATCGTGTGGGGGCCGGCGCGGGACCGCCGGTCGGGGTCATTGCATGATCTTCGGCAGCCATAGCACCGTGGCGGGCCAGTAGGTGATGATGCCTAGGCTCAGCAGCAACGGCACCAGCCAGGGCAGGATCGCCATCGTCGTGCGCTCGATGCTGAGGTTGGCGATGCGCGCGAGCACGAACAGCACCATGCCCATCGGCGGATGCAGCACGCCGATCATGAGGTTGAGCACCATCACCACGCCGAAGTGCACCGGGTCGATGCCGAGCTGGTTCGAGATCGGCAGCAGGATCGGCACCAGGATCGTGATCGCGGCCGTGGTCTCGAGGAAGCAGCCGACGAACAGCATCAGCAGGTTCGCGAGCAGCAGGAAGACCCAGGCGTCCTTGGTGAAGTTGAGCACCCAGCTCGCGATGTCGGCCGTGACGCCGGTGGCGGTCAGCATCCAGCCGAAGATCGAGGCCGCCGCCACGATGAAGAGCACGGTCGAGGTCGATTCCACCGTCTCGAGGCAGACCTTGACGAACATCTTCCACTTGAGCGTGCGATACCAGAAGAAGCCCAGCACCATCGCCCACACGCAGGCCGCGATCGCGCCCTCGGTGGCGGTGAACAGGCCGGTCGCCATGCCGCCGATCAGCAGCACCGGCGTCATGATCGGCAGCACCGCCTCGAACCTGAAGACCTTGTCGGCCACGAACAGGATCGCCAGCGCGATCAGCACCGCGGGCTGCGCGGGCGCGCCGAACTTGTCGACCGCGAACCACAGCAGCGTGGGCCACAGGCACACCACCAGCAGCTCGACCAGCGCCTTCATGAGCCGCGGCCACTGGAACTTCACGTCCGCGCCCCAGCCGTTCTTGTGCGCGTAGTAGGCCACCGTGAGCATCATCAGCAGGGTCATGATCAGGCCCGGCATCAGGCCCGCGATGAACAGCGCGCCCACCGACACGTTGGCCATCATCCCGTAGATCACGAACGGCAGGCTCGGCGGAATGATCGGGCCCAGCGTGGCCGAGGCCGCGGTCACGCCGACCGCGAACTCGGTCGAGTAGCCGTGTTCCTTCATGGCCTTGATCTCGATCGTGCCCAGGCCCGCCGCGTCCGCGATCGCGGTGCCGCTCATGCCCGAGAAGATCACCGAGCCGAGGATGTTGACGTGGCCCAGCCCGCCCTTGAGCCAGCCCACCAGCGCGAGCGCGAAGTTGTAGATGCGGTTGGTGATGCCGGCGTTGTTCATCAGGTTGCCGGCGAGGATGAAGAAGGGAACGGCCAGCAGCGGGAAACTGTCGACGCCGCTCACCATGCGGTGGATGACGACGAAGCCCGGCAGGTTGCCGCTCCAGAGGATGTAGACCAGCGAGGCGCCGGCCATGGCCACGGCGACCGGGATACCGGCGCTCATGAACAGCAGAAAGACGATCTTCAGCATGTCGTGGGAATGGTTCTGACCTCAGCGGTCGTCGATCGTGGATTCGGGCCGTTCCAGCACGCAGTAGCCGCGGCGCCAGTGCACCACGCTGACCTGCACCGAGCGGACCAGCATGGCGGCGAAGCCCAGCAGGCAGACGCCGTAGACGATGTTCATCGGCAGGTCGACGATGGTCATGCTGGCGTTGTTGCCGATCTTGATCATCATCTGCACCGTCATCACCACCGCGGCCGCGAAGAAGGCGGTGCGCAGCACGTCGACCAGCAGGCCCAGCGCGCGGCCCACCTTGAGCGGCAGGTGGCGGTAGAAGAAGTCGACCTGAATGTGGTTGTTGCGCGCCACGCCGATCGCGGCGCCGACGAACACCGTGCCCACGAGCAGGTAGCGCGCGATCTCCTCGGTCCAGGAGGCCGAGTCGTTCAGCACGTAGCGCGTGATGAACTGGTAGAGGACGGTCAGCCCCAGCACCCAGAACAGGCCCAGCGCGACCCAGCCCTCGACCGTGGTGCCGGACAGGTCGACCGCCTCGTCGGTGACGTGGAACTCGCCGTCGTCGCCGAGCAGCTTTTCATCGCTCATCGTGTCTCCTCGTTGTCGTGCAAGGGCGGCCGGCCATGACGGCCGGCCGCGCGCGGCTTCACTGGATGGCGATGATCCGGTCGTAGTCCTGCTGGCGATAGCCGTGGTCGGTCGGCTTGGTGTTCTTCAGCACGGCCTCGCGGAACGCGTTCTTGTCGACCACGATCACGTTGTTGCCCTTCTTCTTGAACTCCTCCACCAGCCGGGCCTCGGAGGCGATGATCTCGCGGCCGGTCTTCTCGGCCGCTTCCTGCATCACGTCGCTGAACATCTTCTTCTCGTCGGCGCTGAGCTTGCCCCAGAGCTGGCCCGAGACCACGGTCAGCAGCGAGTCGACGATGTGGCCGGTCAGCGAGATGTTCTTCTGCACCTCGAAGAACTTCTTCGCCTCGATGGTGGGCAGCGGGTTCTCCTGCGCATCCACCGTGCCGCTCTGCAGCGCGAGGTAGACCTCGGCGAAGGCGATCGGCGTAGCATTGGCGCCCAGCGACTTGGGGAAGGCCAGGTAGGCCGGCGCATCGGGCACGCGGATCTTCAGGCCCTTCATGTCTTCCGGCTTGCTCACGGGCCGTGCCGCGCTCGAGGTCACGTGGCGCGCGCCGTAGTAGTTGAGCGCCGTGATGTGGTTGCCGGTCTTGTCGTCGTAGCCCTTGGCGAGCTCCCTGAACACGTCGCTCTTGGCGTACTTGAGCTGGTGCTCGGCGTCGCGGAAGATGAACGGGAAGTAGGTGATGGCCAGCGGCTTGTAGCTGTTGCCCGCGAAGCTCGCGCCGGTCAGCACGATATCGACCGTGCCGAGCGTCAGGCCCTGGTTGATGTCGGCTTCCTTGCCGAGGCTGGAGGCCGGGAAGACCTGGATGTCGTACTTGCCGTTGCTGCGCTTCTTGATCTCCTCGGCGGCCCACACCGAGTACTTATGGAAGGGCTCCGAGGTCTCGTAGACGTGGGCCCACTTGAGCTTGGTCTGGGCCGAGGCGAGGCCCGACACGCCGAGCGCGCCGGCCGCGAGGGCGCAGGCGGCCAGGGCCTTGAGGGCGGTGCGCTTGCTGTTCTTGCTGTCTCTGATCATGTGGCTTGTCTCCGTTGTATTAGTTGGCAGTGGCAGTTGGCAGGAATGCTGGCGAGGTGTCAGGAAGGCTTCGCGCGTCGCCAGCTCGCGCTGAATCGCTGGTGGGACTTGTCCATGTGCTCGTGCATCGCGGCGCGCGCGGCCTCGGCGTCGCGCGCGGCCACCGCGTCGCGGATCGCCTCGTGCTCGGCGATGGCCGAGCGCCACGAGGACACCGTCTCGAAGTAGCCGCCCAGGCGCGTGAAGATCGGGCCCTTGCGCGAGTCCCAGAAGTTCTGCACCGTCTCGATCAGCACCGCGTTGCCGCTGGCGCCGACGATCGCGAGGTGGAAGGCGCGGTCGCCCTCGAGCGGCATCACCGTGCGGTCGGCCAGTTCGCGCATGACCTCGATGGCGCGCGTCATCGCGTCGACGTCCTTGCGCTTGCCCATCTGCGCCGCGATGGCCGCGGTCTCGCCCTCGATCACGCGGCGCGCGCGGATCAGCTCGAGCGGTCCCCACTCGGTGGGCGCCACGGGCGCGCTGGCGCGGTGCGAGCGGTCGAGCACGTACACGCCCGAGCCGGTGCGCACCTCGACCCAGCCCTCGACCTCGAGCGCGATCAGCGCCTCGCGCACCGAGGGGCGGCTCACGCCCAGCTGCTTGGCCAGGTCGCGCTCGGCCGGCAGGCGCGCGCCCACGGCGAACTCGCCCTGGCCGATCAGCGCACGCAGCTGGTCGGCGATCTGGCGATAGAGGCGTTGGGGTTCGACGGTCTGCAGGGGCACGGAGAAGAGAAGGTGAGCAGGGTTAGAACGTGTTCATGAC